>JBBRGR010000296.1:0-3576 GCA_038223815.1 Gemmatimonadales bacterium | reverse complement strand
TCGGCATCCTCCCGGCTGATTGCGCCAACCGCCGCCAGCGCCGCGTAGCCTGTGCGCGTGGCCAGCCGTGTGGGCCAGCCAAGGCGTCCGCTGTCCGCGTGCACGGTTGCCGCCATCATCGCGACCGGAACGCCGCGCGTGGCCGCCTGCGTGGCGAGTTCGGGCCAGAGATCCAGCTTGGTGAAAACGAGCAGATTCGGGCGGAGCGCGTCCAGCGCGGTGGCCATGTCGGCGGGGCGGTCATAGGGGAGGTAGCCGGCGTGATCCACCGTGAGTGAGGCCGCAAAGGCCTCTGCCGACGGCGAAAAATGTGTGTAAACCAGTTGCAGTTCGGGACGACGCTGCCGCAGCGCCTCGAAGACCGCGCGCGCCTGCAACCCCTCGCCGACCGAGGGGGCGTGGAACCATGCCAGCGGGCGGTTCGGGTCGCGGTGCGCATGAGCCCATCTCGTCAGCGCCGCCGGGGCCATGCGGCGCGCGGCATCCGCGCGACGGTGCCGCGGGTCGCGCAGCAGCACGGGAACGAGTGGCACAGCACCCTGCACGAGCAGGCGATAGAGCACGGGGGGACTTGGCACGACCGAACGATGCGGGGGGTGGGAACCCGAGGCAAGCTTGCGGAGTAAAACCAGCCGGGGTAGTCTGAGGTGTCCGCCCGATGTCCAACCCGAAGCGAAGGAGGTGATCCCTTGTCCAGTAGTCACGGTAGTCACGCCAGCTCGACCTGGGCACGCGATCCCCGAGGTGGTGATCGGTAGTACCTGCCCGGCATCCGCCGAGGCGATCGTTCTCGAGCTGGCCGGACTTCCCCGCGCCGCTCTCCCCAGGATGGGGTGAGCGGCGCGGCGTCGTGCTGGGAGGATGTGTCTGAACTGGCACACGTTCCCGGGTGGACCGAGTAACTTCCATGATGGCCGCTACGCGCTACCTGACCGAGAGTCGCGCTCCCCGCTACTCGCTGCTCTTCGCGCTCCCGCTGCTCCTCGCCTATGAGTGGCTGGCGTGGTTCCTCGCGGACCCGGCGTCCGGGGGTCTCCGGAACGGCGCCGACGTCATCATCAAGGCGCTCTTCGTCAGCGTGGGCGGTCCGCGCGGACTGCTCGTCTTCGAGATCGGATTGCTTGCGCTTGGGCTCTGGCTGATCGCCCGTGACTGGCGGGCGCACCGCGGCCCTCTGCGGCCCTCGATCTTTGCCGGGATGTTGCTGGAATCGGCGGCCCTCGCCGTGCTGGTCGGGCTCCTCGTGGGGCGGGCGACCAGTTCGCTCTTGCGGATGCTGGCGATCGGTCAGGGGACCGCGCTCGATGTGCCGACGCAGCTGATGATCTCGCTCGGGGCCGGGATCTACGAGGAGCTGCTCTTTCGGGTCGTGCTGGTCGGTGCCCTCGCAGCGGTCGGGACGCGGCTCCTTGGCTGGATGCCGCGTACGGCCGGGATTGTGGCGGCGGTGCTCGGGGCGTTTCTCTTCTCAGCCTTCCACTACATCGGCGCGTACGGCGATCCGCTCGAGCTGCCCTCGTTCCTGTTCCGCTTTCTCGCGGGCCTGGTCTTCAGCGGGCTCTACCTGACGCGTGGCTTCGGGATCACGGCCTGGACCCACGCGCTGTATGATGTCTTCGTGATGCTTGCGTAGCGTGATCGACCCGGGTCAATTCGCGCGTGGCGGGGACTTCGACGCCACGATGCTGTCGAGCACCTTGCGGAAGACGTCGGTGGGGAGGGCGCCCGCCATCATGCCGCCCTCGATGAAGAACGACGGAGTGGCCCGCGCGCCGGAGCGTGCGGCGCCGGCAGCGTCGCTGCGCACCAGGCGTCGCGCTTCCGGCCCGGCGAGGCAGGCCTGCATCGCATCGCGCCGCAGGCCGAGCGGGGCGACGAGCGAGACGAAGAAGGGGGTGGGGTCCGTCAGCGCTTCCCAGCGGTCCTGCGTCGCGTAGAGGCGGTCATGGGTCGCCCAGAACTTCCCCTGCTTCATGGCGCAGGTCGCGAACTCCGCGGCCGGGACCGCATTGGCGTGCAGTTCGGTCATCGGCATGTGAATGAAAACCCAGCGGACCTTGCCGGTGTTGATGTACTCCTTCTCGAGCGCCGGGAACGTTTCCTCCGCGAAACGTTTGCAGAACGGGCACTGCAGGTCCGACATCTCGTACACCGTGACAGGCGCCTTCGCCGATCCCTTGGCGCGCGGCGCGATGAGGGTGTCGGTTTGCCCCGATGCGGCGGCGGGGAACGCGACGAGGAGCAGGGCGAACAGACGCGTAGCGGTCATGGGCGGGCTCCTGAGGTGGCGAGCGGGGTATCTTTCAGCATGATGCGGAAAGGTATCGGCGCACTGGTGGCGCTCCAACTGTTTGTGGCGTCCCTGCCAGCCCAGGACGCGGTGACTGCGCTCTTCCCCGCCCGCCCGATCGGGATGGTGACAGACGTGGCCCAGGTGATCGATGCCACGACGCTCACGCGGATCGAGGCACGCCTCGAACTGTTGCGGCGCAGCACAGGTGCCGAGGTCGCGGTGGTGACCTTGCCGACGTTGCAGGGTCGGGAGCCGTCCGAGGTGGCACTCGCCATCGGACGGGCGTGGGGCGTAGGAGCGAAGGCCGAGATCGGGGATCAGCGTCGCAACGCCGGGATGGTCTTCCTCCTGGTGCCCCGTGTCGGGGACACACGCGGCGACGTGCGGCTCGAGGTCGGACTCGGCCTGGAAGGGATCATCACCGACGGCCGGACTGGGCAGATCCTCGACGCGATTCTGCCGCAGTTGCGCGAGCAGCAATACGGCGCGGCGCTCGACGCGGGGACGGCGATCCTTGCCGATCTGGTGGCGCGGCAAATGGGTGTCAGCGACAGCGCGCTGATCATGCCACGCGCGCCACCCCGAAGCGGTTTCCCCCGTGGCCTGCTGATGTTGATCGTGATCATCCTGTACCTGGTGATCACGTCGCTGGGTGGGGGTGGGGGTCGCGGAGGGCGCGGTCGGCGGGGTCGGGGCTGGGGTGCCGCACCGCTCATCTTCGGTGGTCCGTTCGGCGGCGGGGGCTTTGGTGGTGGTGGCGGCGGCTTCGGTGGTGGCGGCTTCGGTGGCTTCGGTGGCGGTGGCGGTTTTGGCGGCGGCGGCGGAGGGAGGAGTTTCTGATGGATCGTGCCCAGCTGGATACGGATCTGACCCGATTGGTGAGCCGGCTTGCGGCCCTCGATGCCCCGTCGTGCAGCGTGCTGCTGTACGGCTCGGCGGCGCGCGGCGAGTGGATCGCCTCCCGGTCCGACGTGAACCTCCTGCTCGTCGTGGATGACGCCACGCCGCCGGGGTTGCGTCGGCTCGCGCACGGCGTCTCCGAGTGGCACCAGGCGGGGCACACCGCGCCGCTCATCATCGGGCGCGGGGAGTGGGCACGAGCCGTCGATGTCTTCCCGATCGAGATGACCGACATGCAACTCGCCTATCAGGTCCTGCATGGCAGCGATCCGCTCGATGGTGTCGTCGTGGCATCGGCCGATCTCCGGCGCGCGCTCGAATCGGAGTTGCGCGGCAAGCTGGTGCGCCTGCGCCAGGCCTATGTCCGCTTCGGTGAGTCGATG
>JBBRGR010000295.1:0-3579 GCA_038223815.1 Gemmatimonadales bacterium | reverse complement strand
GGTACGCCCAGTCGGCGTGACTCGATTCGGTTGATATAGCAGGGCCACCTTGATCGCGTCGGTCCCGAGGCTGTTCACCATGCCAGTCGCAGCATCGGGATTGATGTACGCCCAGGTGCCGGCACCACTGACCGCGTTGAGGCCGTCCACCAGGTCGGCGACCGCGCTGCTTGCACCGTAGCCGTCGTTCTCGATCTCCATCAACCCCACCACGTCGGCATTCATCCTGGCAAGCGAGGCGATGAGCTTGGCACGCTGGCGGTCCAACTCCGTGGCGTTGTCCGCACCTCGGCAGTCTGCCGCTGCCCCGCCGACGCCAAAAGTGCAGCCCGAGAAAGTATTGAAGTAGTTGAGCACATTGGCGGAGGCGACTGTCGTCGTGCCGCCGACTGCGGCCGGGCTGGCCGGGCGAGGAGTGACCGCCGTGAATGCCGGGATGGTGGCACCCAACGCGTTGACGGGCCGGAGCCGGTAGGCGTTCGGACTCGCCGCATTGCCGCCCCACGTGTAGCTCATCACCCCGACCATCGCTGTCGCCTGGTCCCCGCCACGGAGCGTATTGACGGCGCTGAGCGCGAAGCCGCCGCGGCCGAAGAGAATCGGGTCGGGATTCTGGGCCTGTGAGGCGTCATCGACGATGATGGTACGGAGGTCATTCTGCGACTGGAGGGCGATCGCCGCCGCGCCCGGGGGGACCACATTGGTCGGTACCGAGAGGCGCCCGCCAGAGGACATCACCACCTGCCCGAAGCGACCGAGCTGGAAGTGCTCCGTCACCGTGAGGGTCTGGGGGAAGCGCACCAACATCCCCTCGTACTGCTCGAGGGTCGTGCTCGATGCCACCGGCAGCATGATATCGACCGGCGAGATAACCGACCCGATACCGCACACTGCGATGGCGCTCGCGCTGACCTGGGTCTGGCCCTGGTTCTCACCGGCGGTCCCGCTCACGCGAACACGGTCACCCACGGCGACCAGATCGGTGTTGGCGCCATTGAAGATGAACACACCGTCGGAGGTCGCTGGGTTGCCGTCCCCCGTGGCATCCTGGATGAAGAAGCCGCGCAGTGCCGGGCTCGGGCCCTCGAAATCGCCGACCACGACGCCTTCGGTGAAGACGGGGCCAGTAATCGCTGCCGTGCTCCCACTCCCCTGGATGGTGTAGGTTCTGGTGAACGGGTCGCCGCAGATGCCCGCACTGCCACCGCCCCCGCCCCCGCCACCACCACCGCCGGTGGAGCCACTGTTGCGGGGCGTGGGGGTGCCGGCGGTGAAGTTTGTGGCGTTGTTGTCGGTGTCCTGTGCTTGCCCGCTGACGAACGTCCGGAGTGCGGCGGCCGTTGCGCTGAGGGTTGGTGCGGGTGACGTCTCCGAGAAGTTCGCATTGCCGTAGCCAACCAGATCCTCGATCAAGGCCAGCTGCGCCGCATTGCACACCGCCGAGCCGCCGTTGCACCCGAGCGAGGTGGCCTGCTTGACGAGCGCCACCTTGCCGGCACCCGCCGCCATGCTGATGGTCCCCGTGAGGTCCGGCGTCGGGAGCGGCAATCCGACGGCCGCATTCGAGGCCATCTGGATCAGCAGAAATGAACCCGCCGGCATCGCGCCAGCAAGCGCGACAAGCTGGCCGGAGTTCGCCCCGAGGTTCCCAGTCCCCGTTGCCGAGGCATATTGCACTGACCACCCAGCGAGACTGACCGGTGACGCCCCGGCGTTGTAGAGCTCGACGAAATCATGCGTATACGTCGCACCACTGTTTCCTCCACCGCCATAGACCTGCGAGATCACGACGCCAGAGACCGAGAGCGAAGCCAGCTCGCGGGAGCTGGTCGTGGTGGTGGGCGATGTCGGAAGGGATTCTGTGCTGCAGGCGGATGCCAGCAGGATGGGAAGCGCGACGTGGAGGGCACGGCGCACCGGCAAGAACGCGTGAGCGATCGGCATCGGGGGATCCAGGAGGAGAAGGGTATTCCAGCACATTCAGCCAGCGGAGGCAAGACGCGGGAGAAGGTAGGCCCCGCCACGTCGCCTGCAAGCCGTGTTGCGCGACTGTTGCAGGATTGTGGTGGGAATCACGCCGTCAGCGCCCGACCGTCACGTCGGCGTCACGGTGCAGCCGCCTTGGTCAGGTCGCGATCCACGGTGATCGAGAAGGCACGGTCCGGCTCCGTGAGCCACTGATCGTAGTACGGGGAGTAGTCACTCAGCCGCACGGTGCGGCCATCGGGCTGCACTTCAACAAGCCTGAGAAAGCCACCACCGCCCTTCTTCCGGTCCGGCGTCACGCCGCACTGGTAGTTGACGAGCATCTGATGCACCGTGTGCCCAAGTGGGGCGCGGCTCTCGAGATGTCCGATGCCATCATTGAGTACGTGGCCATTGAAGGTGAAGAGAAACTGCCGATGGCGGCTGACCAGTTTCTGCCAGAGCGCCTCGCCGTCATTGACCCCGGCCCCGGCGAGTTCCGGACGCGTCCCGACACCGTACCCGTTCGGGTTCCAGGACTGCGCCCTGCCCGCACCCTTCCAGTCGTAGCGCGCGCCATCGGAGTAGAGGTAGGCGTGGGTGATCAGGATGGCGTGGTGATCGGGATGCTTGGCTACGACCTCGTTGGCCCATTCCACGACCACGTCGCGTGGCGCGAACTCCAATCCGAGGATCAGGAACTTGGCCTCGCCCACGGTCACGCGAAGGAAGGCGTTCTCGGATTCGCCCGCCACCCGGGCGTTGCGCTGGATGAAGTAGTCGCTGAAGAAGGACGCGCGGGACGTCGCGTTGCCCCACGGGCCCATGTCGTGGTTGCCGGGCACGAGCAGGTGGGGGATCCCTGCCTGCCGGAGGACGTCCATCGCACGGCGCGCGTTGATCCATTCGGGATGGACATTGTTATTGGTGATGTCGCCGAGGTGCAGCACAAACTGGATGCTGCGCACCTGCCGTTGCCGCGCAATCCACTCGGTCTGGGCGAGGAAGACCTCGGGATACGACTCGCTGTAGCACTGCGTATCGGGGAGCAGGACGAAGCTCCACGTCGCCGAGGCCGGGGGCTGAGCAGCACCCTGTTCCGGTGTCGCTGCGAGCGGACGCATCCCGCCCAGGAGACCTGAGAGTGCCGAGAGTCCGGCAAGGCGAACGAACGGGCGTCGCTCCATGGTGGGTGCTCCTCGTGGGGTGAACGTCGAAGCTCGGTGCTGGGGATGATGCCGTCAAGCACCATGGCGAACGCCCCCCTCCCCGCACCTGCCGCAGCGAGAGGCGTTCGTCATGTCATGCGTGATACGTCACGGGGCGCTGCAGCTGACCGTACCCCGCCGGAGGGCGAAGCCAAGCGTCTCGCTGTCGTCGGCCCAGTATGCCGGCTTACGGCCACCAACGCACTCTGCCTGACGCCCGACCGCAAATCCTTCGTTGTTGAGATTCGCCATGCCGGTGGGACGCTCATAACGCTGACCGACGATGAAGCGTCCGAGCGTCGGCGAGGCGGGCGCGCCATCGACCTTCAGGATGGCACTTCGCCCGCTGCAGCCATCATCGCAGATGGCCCAGAGCTGCTGCAGCTCATCGTCGAAGGTCAGCTCC
>JBBRGR010000294.1:0-3580 GCA_038223815.1 Gemmatimonadales bacterium | reverse complement strand
CCTGCCTTGCTCACCGAGTGCGCGACGTAGTGTCGCCACGGCTCGAAGCCGCTGAGATCGGCGATGTTCACAATCCGGCCCTGGGTCGCCTTCAGGTGCGGCGCGGCCTGCTGGGCGACCAGAAATGGCGCGCGGAGGTTGAGCGCCATGGTCGCGTCCCAGTCCTCGACGGTGGTCTCCTCGACGGTGCACCGTTCCATCTCGGCGGCAGAGTTGACGAGCACGTCGAGGCGACCGAAGTGGGCAACCACGCGACCAGGAAGCGCCTTCGCCGCCTCGGCGTCGCGCAGATCGGCGCCGAAGGCCTCGGCCTCGCCCCCCGCCGCGCGGATCGCGGTGACCACCGACCCTGCCTCCTCGGCCGCACGGCTGAAATGGACGGCCACGGCGAGGCCGTCCTCGGCGAGGGCCTCTACAAACGCGCGACCGAGTCGGCGTGCCCCACCGGTGACCAGCGCGACGCGTACCGGCGTCCGCGTCATCCCCGCGGCACCCCGGACGGCCGGCGCGCCTCGAGCTCGTCGAGCCAGGCATCCGGCACTTCCTGCGAGCCGAGCATCGAGTGACCCGCCGCCGCACCGAACTCGCCATGCCAGTCCGATCCGCCGCTCCGCACCAGTCCGAGTGCCGCTGCCGCCTCGGTAATTGTGGCGCGGACTTCGCCATCGTGGCTCGGGTGCCGGGTCTCGACCGCATCGAGCCCGTCGGCCTGCAGCAGCGCCAGCGACGTCGTGGTGCCGTGCCACTTGAGGTGCGCCGCCGAGACGATGCCCCCTCTGGCGTGGACCAGGTCGGCCACGTCGCGCAGCGCCGGCAGCGCCTTCTCCACGAAGCAGGGCCGACCGCGCCCCAGATACTTGTCGAACGCGGCCTGCTCGGTCGCCACCAGCCCGAGCCGAAGCAGCGCGCGCGCCACGTGGGGCCGACCGACCGCGCCACCGTCCGCCTCCTGCGCCACGTCGTCGTACCCGATCTTGAGGCCGAGGCCGGCCAGCCGCGTGACCATCTCACGAGCCCGGCGACTGCGATCGGTTCGGGCATCGACGAGGAAGTGCTCGATGTCCTGGTCACCTGGCGTGAGGAAGTAGCCGAGCAGGTGCATCTCGCCCCAGGGGGCGGCAACCGAGAACTCGCAGCCACCGATCACGCGGATGCCGTGCGCCGCGCCAGCGGCGGACGCCTCGAGGAGGCCGCCGAGGGTATCGTGGTCGGTCAGGGCCACGGCGCTCAGCCCGATCTCGGCGGCATGGCGGATCACCTCCGCGGGCGCGAGATGTCCGTCCGATGCGATCGAGTGGCAGTGGAGGTCGATCACGCGGCACCCGGTTCGGGGGCCGTCCAGGCCGGCTGCGACGCGCCAAGCAGGGCGACCAGCTCACGCTCGGTGCACTCCTCCAGCGCCATCTCGCCCGCCTTGGCGCCGCGCGGTGAAAAGCGGCAATAGCGGCGCTCCTCGGGCGGGCCGAGACGGCGGAACTCGAGGGAGAGTTCATCGCGGCCGTACGGGGTGGTCCGACCGCTGAGCGCGACGTGCCACCTCGCGCCTGCGGCATCCACGATCGCTCGTGCCATCTCAGGGACTCCTTGGGGTTGGCGCGGTGGGAATTTCCTCCCACACCTCATCGTGATCGCCGCCGGTGGGGTAGTCAGCCAGCAGGCGCAGTCGGGCCTCAAGTGCCGCCTCCACGGGATCGGCGTGCCCGTGGCGCCTATGGCTGGCCTCGTCCTTCCCCTCGGTGCACTCGAGGTAGCGGGCGGGCTCGCTCCGACTCCGAAACACCCAGAGGTGTTGCCCCCGCATGCCAAGCCGAGCGGCCAGCGCATGGATCGTCGCCAGCCACTCGGCTTCGTCCGCCGGACGGACGGTGACGCGCACCGCCGTCAGCAGGCGTGGCACGCTATCCCTGCTGCTCGGGGAAGGCGTGGAGCGTCGAGCGTACATCGGCGAGGAAGCGGTCGGCGTCGGCGCCGTCCACGATCCGGTGATCGTAGGCCATGCACCACATCCCCTTGGTCCGGATACCGAGCGCATCGCTGCCGTCGGGCAATGTGATCACGGAAGGTCGCTTCTCGATCGCACCCACGGCGAGAATCGCCACCTGGGGCTGGTTGATGATCGGGGTCCCGACGTACGTGCCGAAGCCACCCGGGTTGGTGATCGTGAAGGTTCCCTTCTGGATGTCCTCGGGGGCGAGCTTCTTGGTGCGCGCGCGCTCGGCCAGATCCTGGATCGACCGGGCAACCCCGAGCAGCGACAGCTCGTCGGCGTGCCGGATCACGGGAACGATGAGTCCCCAGTCCAGCGCGACGGCGATCCCGACGTTGATGTCCCGCCGGTAGATGGTGTTGTCGCCGGAGATCGCGGCGTTCACCACCGGATGCTTGCGGAGGTTGTCGGCAATCGCCTTCACGATGAAGGCGAGGTAGGTGAGGTTCACACCCCGCTCAGCGAACCCGCCCTTGAGCCGCTTCCGGATCCCGGCGACGTGCGTGTAATCGATCTCCATCAGCGAATTCACATGCGCGGAGACGCGACGGGACATGATCATGTGATCGGCGGTCAGCTTGCGGACACGACCCCAGGGCTCGACCCGATCGCCTTCCCACGCTTCGACGGCGGCGGCGGCGGCCCGCGGTGGGGCTGGGGCAGTGGGGGCCGAGGCGGCGACCGGCGCCGCAGGTGCGGAGGCCGGCGCTGCCGAGGCCGCTGGCGCGCCGGCTTCGAGGAACGTCAGGACATCCGTCTTGGTGACGCGTCCGGCAGAACCACTGCCGGGAATCTGCGTCAAGTCGAGACCATGCTCCTCCACCATCTTGCGCACCAGCGGCGTCGACTTCCGCTGCAGGCGCTGCTCGGCGGTTTCCTCGGCGCCCGGGGCTGCCGGGACCGGCGCGGCCTTCGGTGTGGCGGCCGGGGTGGCAACCGGCGCTGCAGCGGCCGGTGTCGGTGTCGGTGTCGGTGTCGGTACGGGGGCCGCGGCGGCAGGAGCAGCGGGCGTCACGGCACCAGCGGCCGCCGCCGTCTCGATCCGGGCGACGATGGTGCCGACGGCGACGGTCTGCCCCTCGGTGACGAGCACCTCGACGAGCACTCCCGCGTTCGGCGCCGGGATTTCGGCGTCGACCTTGTCGGTGGAGATCTCGAAGATCGGCTCGTCGCGCTTCACCGTGTCGCCGAGCTGCTTGATCCAGCGCGACATCGTTCCTTCGGTGATCGACTCACCCATCTGTGGCATGATCACGTCAATGCGGGCCATCCCGACTCCCTCAGTAATCTGTCTTCAGTAGGCGGCGAGCCAGCGGCTCGCACGCACGATGTCCGATGTCTGCGGGAGGACAAAATCCTCCAGCGGGGGTGCATAGGGCAGCGGCACGTCGTGGGCCGCCACGCGCCGGATCGGGGCGTCGAGCCACTCGAAGCAGCGCTCGGTGATCTGGGCCGTGATCTCGCCCGCCACGCCGCCGGTCACCGTATCCTCGTGCACGATCAGCACGCGGTTGGTCTTCTTCACCGTCGCGACGATCGCCGCGTCGTCCATCGGCAACAGCGTGCGGAGGTCGAGCACCTCGACCTCGAGCC
>JBBRGR010000293.1:0-3593 GCA_038223815.1 Gemmatimonadales bacterium | reverse complement strand
GCCAGCGGGCGAACCTTGCGGTATGGTGCGCTCGCCGAGAAGGCGGCGACGATGCCCGTGCCGGAGTTGCGCTCGGTCCGGCTCAAGGACCCGAAAGACTATCAGGTGATCGGGACCCCCGTCCCGGGGGTGGACAATCCGGCCATCGTGCGCGGCAAGCCGCTCTTCGGTATCGACGTCACCGTGCCCGGGATGCTGCATGCGGTCTACCAGAAGTGCCCCGTCTTCGGCGGGAAGGTGACCAGTGCCAATCTCGAGGTGGTGCGGGCGCTCCCCGGCGTGCGGCAGGCCTTTGTGCTGGACGGCGGCACCAACCTGGCCGGCTTGCTCGGTGGCGTGGCCATTCTCGCCGACAGCTGGTGGGCCGCGCAACAGGCGCGCAGGCAGTTGGTGGTGACGTGGGACGAAGGGGCGACGGCGGTGCAGGACAGCGCGGGGTATGCCGCCCAGGCCGCTGCGCTCGCCGCCGGCGCGCCGCAGCGCACGCTGCGGAAGGACGGGGATGCCTCCGCGGCGCTCGGCGCGTCCTCGCGTACCGTCGAGGCCGCCTACAGCTATCCGTTCCTCGCCCATGCCACGCTCGAGCCGATGAATTGCACCGCCCGCGTCGACGGTGGCACCGTCGAGATCTGGGCGCCTTCGCAGAATCCCCAATCCGGGCGACAGTTGGTGGCGCAGACCCTCGGCGTCGCGGCGGCCGACATCACCATCCACATGACCCGGTGCGGTGGGGGCTTTGGGCGCCGTCTCAACAATGACTACATGGTCGAGGCGGCTGCCATTGCCAAGCAGGCGGGCGTCCCGGTCAAGTTGCTCTGGTCGCGCGAGGACGACATCCAGCACGACTTCTACCGGCCTGCCGGCTTTCACTTCCTGAAGGGCGGGGTGGATGCCGCGGGGACGCTCGTGGCATGGCAGAACCACTTCGTTTCCTTCGGCGAAGGGCAAGGGTTCGTGGCGAGCGCCAGCATCGGCGCCACGGAGTTCCCGGCACTCTTCATCCCGAATTTCCTGCTCGCGTCCTCGGTCATGCCCCTCGGCGTGCCGACCGGCTTTCTCCGGGCGCCCGGGAGCAATGCCCTCGCGTTCGTCGCGCAGTCGTTCCTCGATGAACTGGCGCACGTTGCCGGCAAGGATCCGCTCCAATTCCGGCTGGATCTGCTCGGCCCACCGCGGACCGTCGAGGACAATGGCCGCGTTGTCTATGACGCCGGCCGCATGCGGGGCGTGCTGGAGTCGGTGCGCAAGCGCTCAGGCTGGGGGAAGCGGGCGCTTCCCGCGCGCCACGGCCTTGGCGTGGCATTCCATTTCTCGCACCGTGGATACTTTGCCGAAGTGGTCGAGGCCAGTGTCACGACCGACGGTGGCGTACAGGTCCATGCCGTCTGGGCCGTGGGGGACATCGGGCGACAGGTCATCAACCCGAGCAATGCCGTGAACCAGGTGCAAGGGTCGGTGATTGATGGCCTGTCGGAGGCGTTCGAGCAGGAGATCACCATCGTGCGCGGGCGAGTCGCGCAGTCCAACTTCAACGACTTCCCGCTGCTCCGGCTCACGCAGTCACCACCAAAGATCGACGTGCACTTCCTGACGTCCGACAATCCGCCGACCGGGTTGGGCGAGCCGGCCCTGCCGCCCGTCGTCCCCGCGCTCTGCAACGCGATCTTCGCGGTCACCGGCACGCGCATTCGCTCCTTGCCGCTCTCGCGGCATGATCTGCATCCGGTCTGAGCGCATGGTCCGCGCATGAAACATTGGCTCGAGTCGCGCGCCGTCTTCGAGGCGATCGCCACGCTGCACGCCCGAGGGGTGGCGGCGGCGCTGGCCACGGTCGTGCGCGTGCGCGGCTCGGCGTATCGGCACGAGGGGGCGAAGCTGCTGGTGGGTGCCGATGGCACGATCGTCGGCAACGTGAGCGGGGGCTGCCTGGAGCAGGATGTGCGTGAGGTCGCGCGGCGTGTGCTCCGGTCCGGGATCGCCGAGCGGCGACACTACTGCTCCGGCGCCGACGAGATCGCCGCATGGGACCTTGGGGTGGGGTGCGAGGGCGAAGTCGAGCTGTTGGTGGAACCGGTCCGTGACGCACGCGCGGAGGAGCGCGCAGCGCTCGCGGAAGAACAACTCTTCACCGTGCGGACTCCAATGGCGGGTGGCCCGCGCCTGGTGTCGTGTGCCTGCGAGACGGCCGGCCTGGCGACCGACGCCAGTGGCCGGGAATGGTTTGTCGATGCCTTCACGCCGCCGCCCCGGTTGCTGCTCTGCGGTGCCGGGGACGACGCCATCCCGCTGGCGCGGCTTGGTGCGGACATCGGCTTCCGCGTGATCGTCACCGACCGTCGCACCGCGCTCCTCGCGGCAGGGCGCTTCCCGCACGCGGTGCGGTCCCTCCTGGCACGGCCCGACCAGCTCACCCGCCACGGCGTGATGACTGCAGACACCTACGCCGTCGTGATGACCCACCACTTCGCCGACGACGGCGCCTATCTCGCAGCGTTGCGGAACAGTCCCGTGCCCTACATCGGGATGCTGGGACCGCGTCAGCGGACGGAGCGCCTGCTCCAGCGTGGCGACGTCACCGGGCAAGTCGAGGATGCGCGCGTGCATGGACCGGTCGGCCTCGACATCGGGACCGATGGTGCGGAGCAGGTCGCGCTGTCGGTGCTGGCCGAGATCATGGCCGTCCGTGCGGGACGGCCGGCACTCCCACTGCGCGAGCGCCTCGCGCCAATCCATGCTGATGTCGGCTGAGGGGCCGGTCGCCGTCATCGTGCTCGCGGCGGGTGCCTCACGTCGCATGGGTTCCTCGAAGCTGCTCCTCCCGCTGGATGGTGAACCGTTGGTCCGCCGGGCGGCAGGGCGTGCCCTTGCGAGTGGTGCCGATCAGGTCGTTGTCGTCATCCCGACCGAGGATGCCGCATTGCGTGCATCGCTCGATGGCCTGCCGCTGACCATCGTGGAGACCCTTCGGTCAGACGCCACGGTGAGCAGCTCGATTCACCGCGGGCTCGACGCCCTCGATCCGGACGTCGCCTCCGCCGTGATCCTGCTTGCCGATATGGTCCGGGTCTCGTCGACGATGCTTCGCGAAGTGGTCGCGACAGCGCGACGTCCTGGGCCGCCATTGGTGGTGTCGCGGTATGGGGAGGTATTGGCGCCGCCGCTCGCCTTGCCCCGGCGTCTCTTTGCCGAGCTTCGCTCGGCCACGGGAGACGGGGTCGGCAAGGTGGTCGTGGCGCGCCATCGCAGTGAGGCCCATCTCCTCGACTGGCCACCCGAGTCGCTCCGCGATGTGGATACCCCAGAGGACTATCGGGAGGCGCTCCGGGGCTGACTGCAGGCAACACGAAGCGCCCGGACGATCCTGCGTCCGGGCGCTCTGGCCTGAGGCATGGAGTGCGCTATTCGCCGCCGCCGCGTCCGCCGCGGCCCTGGCCACGACCGCCGTCAGGCCTGGCAGCCTGGCCGATCGGCCGCTGCTGACCGTACCAGGTCTTGAGGGCGGCGTACTGCTCCTTGTTCAGTTCCGGCTTGACCTGCTTCTCGAAGAAGGCGACGTCGAGCTTCCGAACGGCCTTGATCTCCTTGTCGTAGAC
>JBBRGR010000292.1:0-3600 GCA_038223815.1 Gemmatimonadales bacterium | reverse complement strand
TTGTTGCCGAGCCATTCGCCGAAGCGCCCCGTCCCGACCTCGGGCGGGTGCCACGCGATGCCGGCATTCAATTCCTGCATCCGCGCCTTCACCGACGATGTCCGCACGAACCACGACTCACGGGCGTAGTAGATCAGCTTGCTGCGGCAACGCCAGCAGTGCGGATAGCTGTGGAGATACTGCTCGGTCTTGAGGTGCCGCCCGAGCTCCTTGAGCTTCCGGATCAGCATCTCGTTGGTGGCATCGGCGGTGACCAGTTGCCCATTCAGCTCCGGCCACGACGTGCCGACGAAGGTGCCGTCCCCGGCCACAGGACGCACCAGCGCCAGTCCATGCTCACGTCCGGCGGCATAGTCATCGGCACCGAAGGCCGGCGCCATGTGCACCATGCCAGAGCCGTCGTCGGCTGTGACGAACGCCCCGGTCACCACGATCGAGTGCGCGCCTTCCGCGGGCATCGGGACGATCTCCAACGGCCGCGCGTAACGGAGCCCGGCAAGTTGGGCCCCGGTGACGCGCGCGCCCATCGTGGTCCCCTCGCCCAGCAGCTCCATGGCCTTGGCCTCGCGCGAGGCGGCGAGCACGAAAGTGCGCCCCGGATGCGCCGGCGACGTGAACTCGGCGTACTCCAGGTCCGGGTGCACGGCGACCGCGACATTGCTCGGCAACGTCCACGGCGTGGTAGTCCAGACGACCAACTCCCGCCCCGAGCCATCGCTCAGCGGGAAGGTCACATACACCGACTTGTCCGCGACCTCGGCGTAGCCAAGCGCCAGCTCGTGCGACGACAACACGGTGCCACAGCGCGGGCAGTATGGCGAGACGCGGTGGCCGCGGTAGAGCAGCTCCTTCTGGAAGAGGCGCTGCAACAACCACCAGACCGACTCCACATACTCCTTGGTGCACGTCACATAGGCGTTGTCATAGTCGAGCCAATAGCCAGTGCGGTTCGAGAGCTGCACCCACTCGTCACGATACGTGAAGACACTCTCGAGGCACTTCTTCGAGAACTCGGCGACGCCGTACGCCTCGATGTCCTTCTTCCCCTTGAAGCCGAGCTGCTTCTCGACCTCGAGCTCGACGGGCAGGCCGTGGGTATCCCACCCCGCGATCCGGGTGACGCGCTTCCCCTGCATTGCCTGATAGCGGCAGATCAGGTCCTTGATGGTGCGCGAGAAGACGTGGTGAATGCCCGGACGACCATTCGCGGTCGGCGGCCCTTCAAAGAAGACGAAGCCCTCGCCATCGGCGGTCGCGGTCTGCACCTGCTGGAAGAGCCCTTCGGCATCCCACCGTGCGAGCAGGTCGCGCTCCAGCGCGTCGGCACCCCCCTCCGGCCACGCAGGGTGACGGGCGGCAGTGGGTTCGGTCGAGGAAGTGTCGTCAGCGCTCACGTGGTCGTCGGTCAGGGTTGGGGCCGAGGCCCGAAAAGAATCGATCCGAGGCGGAGCATGGTGGCCCCCTCGAGGGCGGCGGCCGGATAGTCGCCCGACATCCCCATCGACAGCTCAGGGAGCGGGTGGCCTTCGGCCTGCATCTGGTCTCGCAGTGTGCGCAGCAGGGCAAAGGTGCGCCGCTGCACATGCTCGTCCTCGGTGAACTCCGCCATCGTCATCAGGCCATCGACCCGAAGCTTCGGCATGGCGCGCATGGCATCGAGCAAGACGACGAGGTCCGCCGGTTCCACCCCGCCCTTCTGCGGCTCGGCGGAACAGTTCACCTGCACCAGCACTGGCTGGATGGCGTCCGGTGCGGCACGCCGGTCGAGTTCCGCAGCCAGCTCGGCGCGGTCCACTGAGTGGATCAGGGCGAACTGCCCCACGGCCTGCCGTGCCTTGTTCCGCTGCAGGCCGCCGATCAGGTGCCACTCGACCGCGAGGTCGGCGGTGGCCGCCATCTTGGGGCGCGCCTCCTGGACCCGGTTCTCGCCGACGGCGTCCAAGCCAGCTGCCGCGGCTGCGCGGACCGCCTCGGGCCCGTGCGTCTTGGTGACCGCCACAACCCTGACAGGGTGGCTCCAGCCGCCGGCCCGTTGCCGGTCGGCGATCACACCACGAATGGTGGCAATGCGACCCGTCAGGCCCGGTTCTGGCATAACTTGTAAATATAGCCGGAGGGGGGGAGGTCCAGCGTGGCCAACCCCCACCTTGACGACACCCCCTGCCCCGGGGGAGTATCCGGCATCCCAATTGCCCCAACGGACTCATGAATCCTCCGCGCCGCGACGTCACCACCCTCCTCGCCGCCGCTTCGGGCGGCAGTCCCGACGCGCTGTCGGCGCTGCTCCCTCTGGTGTACGACGAGCTCAGGCGGATGGCCGCGGGCCAGCTCCGCCTGGAACGGGATGACCACACGCTCGGCACCACGGCGCTGGTCCACGAGGCCTTTCTGCGGCTCACCGGCGGAACCACGCCTAGCTGGGAGAATCGCGCGCACTTCTTCGGGATCGCCGCGCAGGCGATGCGCCGGATCCTGGTGGAGCATGCGCGCCACCGGAATGCCAAGAAACGGAACCACAAGCAGCAGGTAACCCTCGACTCGCAGGTGGACGTTGCCGACGGTGTCCACAGCGAGGAAGTGGTCGCCGTGGACGAGGCACTGCACCGGCTTGCGGCGTTGGACGCGCGGCAGGCGAAGGTGGTCGAGCTGCGCTACTTCGTCGGCCTCTCGATCGAGGAGAGCGCCGACGTCCTCGGCGTTTCGCCCGCCACGGTCAAGCGCGATTGGACCCTCGCCCGCGCCTGGCTCCACCGCGAACTCCAGGCGGCCTGAGCGTGTCACTCCCGGCGGAGCGCTGGGGCGAGGTCTCTGCCCTCTTCGCCGAACTGCTCGACCTGCCCCACGCGGAACGCAACGCACGCCTCGCCGCACTCACGCACGATGCCCCCCTCCACGCCGAGCTCCTCTCGCTCCTCGCGTCCGCCGAGAGCGTCGGTGACCGTTTCGAGCAGGCCGCCACGATGCCAGCGCCAGCCCCAGACACTCCGCGGATCGGCCGACGCATCGGACCCTATGAGCTAGTGCGCGAGATCGGCCAGGGCGGCATGGGCACGGTGTACGAGGGCGAACGCGTCGACGGGGATTTCCGGAAGCGGGTTGCCATCAAGCTGGTCTCGGTCGTGGGCCACCGCACCCAGGCCCTCGCCCGCTTTCAACGCGAGCGGCAACTCCTCGCACGGCTGGAGCACCGCAACATCGCCGCACTCGTCGACGGGGGCGTCACCGCGGAGGGTGAGCCGTACTTCATCATGGAGTACGTCGAAGGGGAGCCGATCGATCGCTGGTGCAGCGCGCGCCACCTCGGACTGCGTGAGCGCCTCGCGCTCTTCCGGCAGGTGTGCGCTGCGGTCCAGTATGCGCACGAGCACCTGGTCATTCACCGCGACCTGAAGCCCGGCAACATCCTCGTCGCCGAGGATGGCACGGTCAAGCTGCTCGACTTCGGCATTGCCAAGCTCGCGGACCCGACCGTGGCCGACGCCGAGACGCTCACGCAGACCGGTGCGCTGCCGATGACGGTTGCCTATGCCTCGCCCGAGCAGTTGCGCGGCGACGAGGTCACCACGGCCAGCGACATCTACTCCCTCGGCGTGGTCCTCT
>JBBRGR010000291.1:0-3616 GCA_038223815.1 Gemmatimonadales bacterium | reverse complement strand
GGTTCGGTGATGACGGCGGGGCCAACGGCAATCGGCTCGGCGGGGGGCAGGCCGCGGGCGATGAGCCGCCTGGGGCGCGGGTTGCCGCTGATCTGATTCTTGCCGAGGCTCTTGGCCTGGTACATCGCCCGGTCGGCGGCGATCATCAGCTCGTCGGCCGAGAGGCCGTCCTCGGGGTGCGAGACGAGGCCGATGCTGACGCTCGTATCGGTACCCGTCCCGGCAACCGAGAGCCCTGCCTCCTCCGCGCCGGAACGGATCTTCTCCGCCACCACGAAGGCGCCGGCGATATCCGTCTCCGGCAGGAGCACCAGGAACTCGTCGCCGCCGAAGCGGTAGGCGGTGTCGACGTTGCGGATTGAGCCACGGATCACGCCGCCCACCGCGCGGAGCACGTCGTCGCCGCGATGGTGACCCAGCGTGTCGTTGATCGTCTTCAGGCCGTCCAGGTCGATCATCAGGAGGCAGAAGCCCCGATCACTGCGCCGAGTGCGGCTCACCTCCTGCTCCAGGGTGCCGGCAAGCTGCGAGCGGTTGAAGAGGGTCGTCAACGGGTCGGTGCGCGAGAGCTCCAGGACGTGGCTGCGCATGCGGCGCTCCTGAACCGCAAAGACCGCCGCCAGGTACGCAAGCAGCCACACCGAACCGATGTTGAGGCCGAACTGCAGCAGGTCGAGGCCGCTCCAGGTGCCGAGCCCGGGATCGGCCAGCAGGACCCCCACGTAGGCGAGCGTGGCGAGGGCGCTGACGAGCACCGCGATGCGGCCGCCATGCGCCAGCGCCGCCGCAACGGCGACGACCGCATAGCCGAAGAAGAAGGGTGACTCGCCGCGCCCGGTGAGCAGGATCAGCCCGGTGACCAACCCGAGCGCCACGAGCATCTCGACGAAGAGCACTGCTGCCGTGCGGCGTGCCCCCGGCAGGAGCTCGTGCAGGGTGATGACCGCGATCACGGCCACCCCGCCGAGGGCGTAGATCGCCGGCTGGACCGAGGCATAGGCGCCGGAGATGCCCACCCCGACCAGCACCACCGCGATCGTCAGCCACCACAGGATGCGGAGCACGCCGGCGAAGGCCACGGCGCTGGCCGCGGTCTGGGACGCGGCCGAGGTGGCGTCGTACTTGGCGCCGCCCTGGATCTCAACCGGGACCGGATGCATGGCGGCGCTGCCGCCCGGTGCGGCCCGCGTGCGCTCACGGCGGCGTTCTCGCCACACCACGATGGCGGCGACAACGCCGATCAGCGCCGCGGCGGCGGCGCTGATGAGCAGGAAGATCTGGATGCTGGACACGCCCTGTCAGTATGGGTACTGGGAGGGGGTGGCGCAAACGTACTAACCCAACCGTACCCCCCAACCTCCCGGCGTCTGCGCGATTGGCGGGCCCCATTCGGCCCTGTGCGAGGGCGCTGCTACAATGCCGCTCCCCTCCTCCGCCCAGGTTGCCGAGGCCCCCAGATGTCGGATCCCAGCCAGCCCCGTCGTCCCTGGCTCGCCGCGATCCTGTCCTTCCTCTTTCCGGGCCTTGGACAGGCGTACGCGCGGCGCTGGCGCCTCGCGGCGGCATTCGCGGTTCCCGTGCTCCTCCTGGCGGCGGTGGCCATCGGCGCCCTGACCATCTTCGCCACCCAGATTCGCCTCGACGTCTTCTCTTCGGCATTCATCGTCGGCATCCTGGTGGTCGACGTGCTGCTCTTCGCCTGGCGCGCGGCGTCGATCGCCCAGGCCGGCCTCGTCCCGGTAGCGACCGGCGGCGACACGATCCGGCCGGAGGCACGGAGGCGCGACGTGACCACCGTCATCGTCCTGCTGGCACTGACCATCGCGATGCACGCCTACGTGGGCATCGTGCTGGGCGCCCTGGACCAGACCCTCGGGCAGGTCTTCGGCGGTGGCGAGGGCAGGCCGCCGCCGAGCGGCGGGGTCAGCAACCCCCATGACCCGGAGGAGCCGATCAACGAGCCCGATTACCACTGGGATGGCACCGAGCGGGTGAACTTCCTGCTCCTCGGCATCGACTCCGGGCCGGGACGCGACGAGGCGCTGACCGACACGATCCTGGTGGTCAGCATCGACCCGGTGGCGCGCAGCGCGGTGATGGTCTCCATCCCACGCGATACCGGGTTCGTCCCGCTGCCGGATCGGCGCATCTACCCCGACGGCCTCTACCCGAACAAGATCAACTCCCTCTCCAGCGTCGCTGAGCAGAACGCCGACCTGTGGTGCCCGGACCTCACCTCGGCGCGGGCGTGCGGGCTGCGCACCCTGGAACGCACGGTGGGCCTCTACCTGGGAATTCCGATCCACTACTACGCCACCATCGACCTGACCGGCTTCGCCGAGCTGATCGATGCGCTCGGGGGGGTTGAGCTGTGCCTGCCGGGCAAGCTCGTCGATCCGCAGTACTCGGGCCCCACCTGGGCGCCACGCTACGGGATCGAGCTGCCGGCAGGCTGCCATCGGTATGACGGCGCCGAGGCGCTCGCCTTCGCCCGCATCCGCAAAGGCTGGATCGAGCTGCCGAACAGGGAAATCGACTACCAGAACGACTTCGAGCGGGCGGACCGCCAGCAGGAGGTCCTGCTCGCGCTGCGGAAGGAGCTGGCCGACGCGAACCTCGTCTTCGAGCTGCCGGGGATCCTCGAGGCGGTGGGGCGCACGGTGAGCACCGACTTCCCGCGAGCGCAGGCCGGCGACCTGGCGAGTCTGCTGCCGCTCATCACCGGCCCCGAGATCGACCGTCTGGTGCTCGGGTTTCCGGACTTCGTCGACGAGCCGGTCGACCCGACCGTCAACTACCTCCTCATCCCCAGGCGTGAGCAGGTCCGCGAGGGGATGATCAAGCTCTTTGGCCCCGGGCTGGAGGGCTGGTACCTGGGCTCCCACGACGACCTGCCGCCCGCCGCATCGGGGGATCCGCCGGACACGAGCCCCATCCCCTCCCCAGGATGAGTCGTCGCCCCCGGATCCTGTTCCTAGCGATGTACGACCTCGGCGAAGCGCATTCCGGCCCCGAGGTGCGCGTCGCGCACATGCTCGAAGCGCTGCGACACGTGGCCGAGGTAAGCGTGGTTGCTGCCGCGCGCCGCTCCTCTCGTCGCGCTGCCCTGCTCCGCCACGCCTTGCAGGGTCGCCTGCGAGGAATCGACGGAGTCTACGTCGAGAGCAGCACAGCCCTCCCCTCGGAGGCAGACCTGGCTCTCCTGTCAACTCTGCATGTGGCGGGGACGCCGGTGCTGACCTACGTCCGCGACGCGTACCAGCTGTTTCCCGACTACTACGTAGCCGATTCCCTGCCCCGGCGCGCGTCGCGCGCCCTCTTCCCGGTCGCGATGCGGCTCCTGCGCGCCGCGTCCACACGGCTCGCCTTCCCGACCCGCGGGCTCGCGCGTGCCGTGCTGGGTGGTGACGCGGACCAGGCGGTCCTGCTCCCTCCGGGGGCGCCCGCCCCGGTGATCGTCCCGCGCGACGCCGGAGCCCGCGACCTGCTCTTCGTGGGCGACACGCGCGTAGCGGCACAGGGCGGCGCCCTTCTCACCCAGGCCGTCGCACTGGCCCGGTCACGCGGCGTCGATGTAGGCCTCGTATGCGTGACCCGACCCGGCGGCGAGCCTCCC
>JBBRGR010000290.1:0-3624 GCA_038223815.1 Gemmatimonadales bacterium | reverse complement strand
GATCTCCTTCCGCCACACCGCCAGCGATGCGAACGGGCGGTATTCGTTGAACTCCTTCAGCATCTTCGGCCCCATGCCGGGGATGAGATTGAACTCGGCATCCGTGGCGGCGTTCAGATTGACCGTGAGGAAGAGCGTGGGATAGAGCGCCTTTCGCTGCGCGGCGGTCAGGCGCTTCGCGAGCGCCGCGTCAAGCGCGGTCATCGTCAGGTACGGCCGACCGGCGATCACTGCATCCACGATGGTCGGGGTCATTCCCGGCAGCGGCGTCAACTGCTCGACCGTCGCGAGGTTCGGGTCGAGGGCACCAAGATTCTTGCCAACCTGTGCGGACGCATTGGAGACGAGTGCGAGCAGCGCAAGCGCGCACAGCGCCGAGCGAATAGGGATGAGCATACCGTCAGTTCTCCGCAATGTCAGAGCTGCCCGTCGCCGTGGCGGCAAGCAGCGGATGGCGATACGACCAGAGCAGGCCAAGCAGCCCAAGCTGGAGCATCGTACCGGGGGCGAGCAACGGGAGGGCGCCGGTCACGGCCTCCCGGAAGAGTTCCCAACCATGGAGCGCAGGCGTCGTCTCGAGTTCCCACTCGACGTTCGCCTGATAATGCAGGTAGATCCCGACCAGTGCGCTGATCGCGGCAAGCCCGGCGACGACCCGTGCGCCCAGCACCGTGCGCCGTGAGGGGCTCGCCCCGTGCCACGCCATGACCAGGAGGAACAGCCCACCAAGCACCAGCGGGATGAACTGCCACCTGTCCTCGTAGTGGCCGAGCAGGAGCAGTTCCACCAACGTGCCGAGGACCCCGGCCACCAGAATCACCAGGACGAGTGGGCGCCAGTGTGCTGGCGGGGAGGAGAGTGGGCTCGTTGCATCCACGGTCACGCCATCATGCTCCAGGGTGGGGGCTGCCGGCACCCAATCTACGCGCTCCCCGTCCGGCGTGTTGCCCTCAGACGGAGCAGTGCCGCGGACCGACTGCTTCGACGGGCCGGAAGCGGAAGAGCTTGCGGTGGAGGATGGATGCGGGGAGCCCGAGCGTGGTGTCGTGGCGCAGGTCAGGGATGGCATGCGCCACGCCGCCCCGCCGGTAGCGCACGGAGACCGGCCCCTCCTCACGCATCACCGCCTCGCCTGCGCGCGCCCGGAGCTCCGCGAAGGGAATCACCAGCGTCGTGTCGGTGAGACTGTGGAAGGCCCTCGCCTCGGACCGCACCTCGCTCACGAGGTCGCGCTGGTAGCCGAAGACTTGCCACGATGCCGGGACAAGCAGGTGATTCGTCCTCCCCCCTTCCGTGCGCAGGTTGCTGTACATCGCCACCGTGCGCTCGGTCTGCAGTCCCAGATAGGGGGCCATGCCGGAGGCGAGCAAGAGTGCGGGCGCGAGCATCGGCACCCATGCACCCCGCGGGAACGGAACGAGGGTTTCGCGTGTCGCACGTATCCCTTCGTGCAGCACGACCCAGCCGATCCACGCGGTCAGGAGGAGTTGGGCGCCAAGGAACGTCGCCTGGCCGAGCGGCGCGCTGATCGCGGTGAGCAGGAGGGCGAGGACGACGAGCGTGCGCACCCGGGTGGACTCCAAAGGGGCGGCGGCGAGAATCCGGGTCTGCGCCGTCGGATGCAGGAAGAGCAGCAGCAGGGCGACCCCAGTCGCGCTGAAGCGGGCATAGCCGGTCACCGCCATCGCCATGTGGAAGAGCAAGGCCAGGAGGATGGCAGGCGCACGCGTCCGCCGCAGCAGGAGCGCCATCGGCACGCCAAGTTCGACCAGGAGCGTGAAGAGGATGGCACCAGCATCCAACCAGGCGGGCACGGCCATGCCGCCGAGCCGGGTCGCCATCTGGTCGAGCAAGGCGCTGGCGCAACTCACGGAGGCCGTCAGAAAATCGGTGTTGAGTTTGTGCCAGCCGGTCAGGAAGTAGAGCAGGACGAGGAAGGTGCGGCCCGCCGGACTGAAGCGCTCGACCAGGCGGGTCAACGGCGCTTCCGCCGTGGGCTGCCTGCTGGAGCGCAGCAGGCTTGCGGCGGCGAGCAGCAGGCCGGTGCCGCCGAGCGCCACCACATACCAGTGGTTGTAGACGCGGGGCAGCTGTTGCCACACCAGCAGGAGCTGCGCGAAGGCGAGGGCAACCAACGCCTTGGCCCGTGGCCGCCACAGCACCGCCACGGCGAACGCCGTCACAAGGATGTCAAGCGGCGTCGCGAAGACCTCGCGATAATCGACCTGGTGGTAGAGCACCGCGAAGGCCCAGCAGATCGCAAAGAGTCGCGCGGGGGCCGCCGGCTCCACCGCGACGGGTGCCCCCATCAGTCGCGCAGTGAACGCACGAAGGCGAGGTTGCGGCGAGCACTGGCCATGGCGTCCAGGCCGCCTTCCTGCTCGACGAAGCAGGGCTTCTGGTCGATCTCCGGAATCGCGGCCATGAAGGCGCGCAGGTCGAGGATTCCGGTGCCGAGCTCCGTGTCGCGGGAGCGATCCGCGACGACGTCCTTGAGATGGAAGCTCCAGTAGCGGTCCGTGTGCGCTCGGAGGTAGTGCATCGGGTCGCCACCGCCCATTGCCATGTTGCCGCAATCGAGCTGCAGGCGCACCACTGAGGGGTCGGTCCGTGCGAGGAAGAGATCGTAGGGGACGATGCCGTCGATCGGCCGCTGGTGGCTCGGCTCGTTATGGAAGGCGAGCCAGATCCCCGCGCGCCGCGCTTCGGCACCCGCGCGGTTGAAGGTGTCGGCCCACGCGCGCCAGGAATCGAGTGGCGTGCGTGCGTCGATCGGGAGCGAGGGCACGATCAGGTACTGATGGCCGAGGTCGTTGGCGTCCTCGAGACTCTTGCTCCACGCCGTGCGAAGGAGCTCGGGGTTGATGTGGGCGGCCGGTGCCTTGAGCTGCGCGGCATCGAGCGACTGCTTCACTTGTTCGCGCGTCCGATCGAAGTTCTTCCACGACCAGAGGAGCTCCACATCATTGTAGCCCATGGCACCGATCGCCTTCAGCGTCCCCTCAGGGTCCGCCCGCATTGCGGTGCGGACCGAGTAGAGCTCGAGACCGACTCGGCGGAGTGGCGGGGCCGGGGTGGCAGAGCGCGGCAGGGCGGTGCCGGCGAGGGCGGCGGAGGCCGCCGCGAGAAAGTCGCGTCGTTGCATGCCGGAAGGTACGGCGAAAGCGCGCGGCGCGAAACCGTGGCGCCGGCTCCTCGGTGCGGGTAGCTTGCGACCATTCCCTCCTGCCAGAGAGCGCCGTGACCCCCTCGCTCCCGTTCGACATGATCCAGACCGTGGCATTGGCCGCCGTGTTGCTCTTCGTCGGCTATGGCATTCGCCGCCGTATTGCCGTGCTCGATCGCTTCAACATCCCCGCCCCGGTGATCGGCGGGTTTCTCTTCGCGTTGGTCGCGCTGGCCCTCCGACAGAGCGGCACCCTTGCCTTCGAGTTCGACACAACGCTCCAGGCGCCCTTCATGATCGCGTTCTTCACCTCGATCGGGCTCGGCGCGTCGCTGGGCCTGCTGAAGCAAGGCGGCCCGCAGGTGGTGATCTTCTGGCTCCTCGCGTCGGGACTCGCCGTGGTCCAATCCGGCGTGGGGATCGGGCTCGCCTCCGTGCTCGGGATTGATCCCTTGCTC
>JBBRGR010000289.1:0-3626 GCA_038223815.1 Gemmatimonadales bacterium | reverse complement strand
ATTGCCCCATCGACCGTCAGCCGGGCGAAGTACGCCCTGCTGTAGGCCAAGCTCGCGGCGTGGTCGTCGTTTGGAGGCGGCAGGTCCTGGGTGAGCGCGACAACTGCGTCTTCTCGACACAGAGGCGTACCGTCCTCGAGGAAGAGGCCGAGAAACGCGCTGGAGGTCACAGGGGACGTCAGATCTGGCGGATCCGCGCAGTACGAATCCTCCCAATCGTTCGTCGAGTGGTCCACGCCACCACAGGCCGTCGACGCCGCGGAGATGGCGGCGACGACGATGGCGGCGACGGCGATGAATCGGCTAGTTCGTACCATTGTGGTATCCAGTGATCTCGCTGAGAACCAGCTTCCGACGATAGAGACGGATATCGCCAATGGTGCTATTGGCCTCGAGGTTCGCGGCAAGGGTGGCGACCGACTGGTCGAAACCGTTGTTCGTGCCAGGGCCAACCAAGCCACATCCGGAGCGCTGCACGTCGAAGACGCCGTCGACGTAAAACAGGATCTGCGTAGTCCCAAACGGGATGCGATCGAACACGATGACGACACTGTGTACACCGCCATCCGTGATCGCGCTTCCGGAGCTAACGGGGCAGAATGCCGACGTTCCGCTCGGTTGGTAGGAGAACTCGATCTTGCCGGCGTTCACGCCAAAAGCCGTCGGATAAAGAGTCACGCTGTAGTTGCGCGGATTCTCCTTCGCCGCGATGATCTGAAACTGGCTGGTCGGCCCGTTGATCTGAAAGGCCCGGAAGGCGATCGAGAAGTCCTCGTCAGCTTGACCGAGGTCGAGTGGCCCACGGGTCGTCATACCGGCGACACGTTCGGTGAGAGTGACGCCGGCATTCGGCGTCGTGCTGCGGATGCCGCCGAAGAGGCTGCTCGTCCTGGCGGATCCCGCTGCGTAGGAACTCGTCAGCATCTCGTTGTGGGGCGGCAGAAGGTTGCCGAGACCGGTAGCGTAGAGCGGTAGCCCGAAGCGTGTCGCTGGAACGACGTGCATCGCGGTGTGGTAGACGTTCGGCTGCAGTCCGAAGACATTCATGCCGACGGGTGGCACCAACGTCGCGCCCGCGCGGACGGTGTCGCGTAGGACGGCGGCGTTGCGGTTCGCGGTAAATCCCATGCGCCGGCCGTAGAGCGCCTCGTAGAGGCTCTCGATCTGACCCAGCGCACCAGCGGTGACAGCGGTGGCACTCGACGTCCCCCCGTAGTTGCTGATATAGGCTTGCGCGTTGCTCGTGGGGGGCGTCCCGCACCCACCGCCTACCGACGGTAGCCAGCAACTTCCCGCGGTTCCATCCATCCCTGCGGGACTCCACACGTTCATGCCCCATGCATTCACATCGACGAGGCTGCCGAAGTTCGAGAAGAATCGTCGGGTTAGTCCGTCAGCGTTGTTCGCGGCAACATAGATGGCCTTGGACGGGCGGGTTGCCCCGCGGTCAGTTCCGTTCCCGGCGCCGTTCTGAAATCCGTTTCCCATCGGCACGAGATAGATTCGCCCGAGGTCAGTGTAGAGATTGATGCAGTCCGCGACATCGGCTCGAGTGTCGATGGGATCGCACACGTTGTCACCATCGAAGCAGCCAGTCTGAACCTCGATGAACAAGATGTCGCCAGAGTCTGCGATCGCTCCGGCGTCGGCCACCGCCTCCGCGGTGTCCTCGTTGTTTCCCAGGAAGAAATCCCAGTCGACGATTCCGCTGAAGCCGCGTCCCGCCTGTGGGGCAAATCCACGCGTGCCGTATCGCGGATTGCCAGACGACCCGGCGCTGCGAGCCGTTCCAAACGCCGCACCCATGGAGGCGTTGCCATGACCCGTGTTCTGTCCCGTAACCAGTCCCTCATTGTTGCTGGCGTTTCTGAGGCGCGTCGCGTTGAACTTCTCGTGGGCGGTGAAGTCCCACTCGATGTCGACGATGGCCACAGAACTTCCTCGAAAAGCAGAGGTCCAGCTGGTCGGCATGTGCACGGGAAACTCAGGCGAGTTCATCCCGCCTGCAGACACAGCACCCATGTGCGGCGGTTCGAAAGACAGTGTCGTCGGCGAAATGTCGCTCGCCTGTCCTAGGAAGGGCACGCTAGCGACGGTTGGCGCGCTGCGCGCGAACGCAACCTCGACGGTGTCGAGCGCGTTGAGCTCGTTGACGACGTTGGCGACGCGGTCGCATAGGGCCCGGTCCGCGGTAGCAACGTTCTGCACGCCGTGCCCGCCGACGCCGAGGTCGAACCACAGTGAAAGGTCCGGCGCCTCGTCCCCCGACTCGGCCTCCGCGCGGGCTTTGAGGTCGCGCATCTCCGTAGCCGGCCGCCCAAACGCGGACGCAAAATAATCGCCGAGCGAGGTCGCTCGCGCCAGGTCGCTGGACGCCGCTGCCGACAAGCGAACTCCCGTGTCCGGAACAATGGTTCTAGTACGCTCATCGAAGTGCGCCGCGACGCCCTCCCGGAGTTTGAACCGCACCATGTTGGGACCGCTAACGTCAGCGCAGGTGATGGCAGCGGGTTTGACGCGAGCGGCCCGCGCGCGGAGCGGCACCACAGCGGCTTCGACCATCGCTCTAACGGGCGCAGGTACCGGAGCCGGTGCGAGGACGACGGCACCGTCAACCACGATAGTTGCGCCGCCATCCGCGGAGCCAAGCGCGTCGCTCGATTCGTTCACGTCAGTGCCAGACTCAGCCGCGCAACCGACGAGCGCGGCCATCAGGGTCAATTGTGCGGCGTATCGCCGCAGGGGGGAGGGCAAACATGTTCACGATGGATCCTCCGTTGACTGACATTGGAACAGCCGAAACGACGGTAGGCAGCAACGCCCCCACGTTTCCGGCAAAGTACAATCACAAACGCCTGCATAGCAAGCGCCTTTTGTGTGACTAGTCACTGACACGTCGCGTCATGCGCTGCCTTCGATGTTTGTCTTGGCTCAATATGGTCGCTCAACGGCCAGCCGACGCTCGTTAGGCTCGGCCAGCAGGAGCGCCATTGAGCGCATACGCCGTCCACTTGCCGGAGCCCCGGGGCACCGCTGTCTTGTTCAGCGCGCGATCCGAATACGCCGCAAGATCGAGGAGACGCTGAGAGTCCATATCGGTATTGGGATTTTGCGTCCAAATTTTCTCGCACGAGCCGCGGCGGCGCGTCGGGAGGGGCTTTAATCAGCGCGTCGGCTCGCGCGGTGGCTGACCGACCGTCTTCGCGGCCGCGGCACGGACTGCACGCTCGAAGCGCTCCCCGGCGCCGCGGGGCGCCATCGCGAGAAGACCATCAGACCTTTCTCGTCGATCCACGACCGCCTCTTCTCGGGATCGGCGAAGTCCGCGATGGGCACCGGCGGCCGCGGCCGGAAACCCTTGGCGGCGAGCACATCGAGCGCGCGCGTGACGTTCGCGACGTCGAGATCCAGCACGAGATCGAGGTCGGCAGTGAAGCGCGGATGTCCGTGGAGCACGACAGCAACGCCGCCCACGACCCGGAACCGCACGTGGGCTGCGGCCAGGCTCGTCAGGATGATGAGGAGCTCGTTCTCGATGTCGCGGCTACCAGGCTATCCGACGGGCCGTCGGTTTCCATGGCCAACGGGTCACCTTCGCCTCGTCCTCGTCAGCATCGCCCGTAAGA
>JBBRGR010000288.1:0-3635 GCA_038223815.1 Gemmatimonadales bacterium | reverse complement strand
CGTTGGCTGGTGCGGGCGTCCGCGGGAGCGATGCCGCCTTCGAAGACCCTCGGTCGCATGCCGAGAGGGCAAGCATGCCTATGCGCGACGAATACGACTTCTCCAGTGCTCGCCGCGGTGCCGTGATCTCGCCGGCACCGGGAAAGACGCGGATCACCATTCGGATCGACGACGACGTGCTCGACTGGTTCCGCAGTCAGGTCGAGGTGGCCGGCGGCGGGAACTATCAGACGCTCATCAACGACACCCTGCGCCAGGCGATGACCACTCGACCGGAGACGCTGGAGCGTGTCGTGCGCCGAGTGGTGCGGGAGGAGCTGGCACGGAAGCCGATTGGGAGGAAGGGGTAGGGGAGCCCCAAGATGGATTGAGCTGCACCCGGTTGTGAGGACACCTGCTCTAGGTATTGTCGTCCTAACCGGAGGAAGGGATCACAGCCCCCGGCGGACCTTTCGGAATAATCGCCGGTCCTCGCCAATCAAGGCCTCTCGTCGACTGCTCCGCCCCAACCCCCTACCGCTTCACAGCCCCCCAATCCACGTCGCCCGGCACCCCGGCCCACACCTTCACACGCCCGATCAGCAGCTGGCTCCCCACCGTCTCGCCGCCGAGCGCGACGTGCATGGTGGCCGGTCTGATCCGAACCTCGAGGTCGTGCTTGAACGCACGGCCGTTGAGGGCGATCCCGCAACTGCCGTCTGGGAAGAGTTGGTATCGGAGCAGGTATGGCTTTCCGGAGTGAATCGACGCATCCACCGGGAGCCCGTCGAGCGTCAGCCGGCTTCGACCGCTCTCGCCCGTTGGGTACCGCACGGAACAACCCTCGCCCATCGGACCCGATGAGCCCATGCCGGCCTGCAGTCGAAGACCGATTTCGAGGAACTGCCACTTTGCTCGCGTGATCGGCGTCCGCAGTTCGACGTCAATGGCCAAGCCGCCTCGCGCATCGAAGCCCTGCACCGACATGAGACCACTGCTGTATTCGGTGTCCCCATTCGGCAGCATGGCATGGCCACCAGAGGCCAGTGGAACGAGCACGGGTTCAGGCGAGCCCCACGCCGTCCACCGACCGGGCCATGGCGCCGTCCAGCTCTCTTCCCAAACGAGCGCGCTCGCCGGTTCTCGGACCGTGAACTGCATACTCGCTTCACGCCAGCCGCCAGCGGAGCCGGTGATGGTGACCAGCCCCGGTCGGAGCGCGGATACCGTCCCCATAGAATCCACCAACGCGATGGATGAATCCGAGGTGGTCCATCGAATCACTGCGGCTGGGATCCGACGCTCCTGTCTTGCCTCGTCCTGAGCCTGCAGGAACACTGCGGACGGGACGCCAGTGTGGAGCGTATCGCCGAGATGTGCAACGAACACTGTGTCGACACCCGATCGGGCTGGCGACGCCCGCCAAAAGGATTGGGGCCCGCCAACGCCGTTCGGCACCCGGGTCACGCGCCGACGTGGTGGGTCATTCATCTGGAAGATCTGGAGGGCGACGCTCGAGTCCTGTTCGCGAATGCGAGATTCAAGCAGTACGCCCCACACGCCGTCAGGCGAGAGCCGGAGGATATCCCATCTGGTGATGGGGAGATCGATGCGCCGATCCTCCCCGCCATCCATGTGGGCGGCGACCGCGCTGTATTCGGTCATATTGAGCAACGCCACCAGCACCCGCTCACCATCGACCCAGCCAGGCGAGGCGGAGATCTGTGCGAGGCCAAAGCCACGGCAGCGTTGGCTCAGCCCATCAACCGATATCCAGCAGAGCGAATCGGGTGACGCCCCGGCGGATTTCCGAATGAATGCGATGCGGGTTCCGTCGGGTGACCAGAGCGCGAGGTGATCTGCATCTGGGCCGCTCGTGAGTCGCCGCACTTCCCCCGTTTCAACTGCCAGCACGGCGATATCGAAGGTCGGATCGTCGGCAGCACTCCAGCGAGTCGTGCTGAAGGCGATCTGCTTGCCGTCCGGCGACCAGGATGGGTCGACGTCATCGCCTCGGGCGCTCCCGACCAGACGGGCTGACTCACCCTCGATGATCACCAAGTCCGTCGGGCCCTCGGGGCTTCCGTCGGGGAGGGAACGGAACGATGCCCAACGAGCACCTTGGGGGGATTTCACCAAGTCATTCCGATCCGCAGGTGTCGCGCGAATCCACGACGGGGTCTTCACGCGAGATGCGAGGAGTGACTCACCAGAACCAATCCATTGGCGATTGCCGAGTTCAACCTGCCACTCCGTCGCCGCACCAGCCGCGTCACGCGTGATGATGCTCAGGACAGTGTCGGGGGCCGGCTGATGAGTGACACGCATCCATCCGCTGATCAGCATTAGCACGAGTGCGGCGATGCCGAGCGGCGCTAGCCGCTTCGCTGTCCATGGTCGGCGGCGAACGTCCGCCGGGATCTTCCGGAGCACGTCGGCGAGGACCTCTGGAGGGGCCGAGGGGCCGCAGAGCTGTCGGAGCAGCGCGAGCGCCGGTGCCTGGCTCCCCTCCGCTCGCTGCGTGCGAAGCCACGTCGTCGCCGTCGCGGCCAAGTCCTCCGGTGCGTTGGCATCGATGAAATGCCGCGCGGCCTGCGCCAATAACGCCGGGCTATCACCCCGTTGCCTTGAGAGCCTGCCGGCGAATTGATGCGCCTGCTGTGTCGTGCCGTCCGGACTCCCCGCTTCCAACGCTTCACCAATCGCATCGTGGGCGATCGGCCACCCCGAGTGACTCGAGATCAGGAATCCCAATCGTTCCAGGTCAACTGCGATACCGGCATCGGCCTCCAGCAACGGGAGGTCGTCCGCCGTCAACGGCGATTCGAGGAACCACGCCGTGAGGAGGAACTGCCGCTGTGCCTCGCTGAGGAGCAGGAGCCGCTCCTCGAGGAGGCGCCCGGGATGAAGGATGGCAAGGAATTCCTCGAGGCGGTCAAAGCCCCATTGCCGATCTTCCAGACGGAGCAGCGAGAGATCGAGCCCGAGTCGCAGCCCTTCCAGTACCATCAGCGGGACACCATTCGCGGCCCGTCCGAGGGCCTCGGCGAGGCGCTGCATGGCGCGCTGGTCGATGTGCTCGCCCAGACTCTGCAAGAGGGCGAGCACGTCATCGCTGGACAGCGGCGTGAGAGCCACCGTTTCCCGGGTCGTGCTGGCCGACAGGACGCCGAGCCCTGGCCGTGAAGCGGTCACCGCCAGCACGGGGAGGGTCGCCCCTCGTTCGAGGAGTTGTTCGATGACGCGGCGGGAGTGGTCGTCCCACCAGTGGACATCATCGAGCAAGAGGCAACATGGCGCCTCGTGGCTGACCGCATCGAGCAGGTCCTCCAAGGCACCGAGCACCGCCAGGAAGCGGGCGTCGGGATCGGAGAACTCGAGTGGGGTGGCCGATGGGAATTGGTTGGCGAGGGCTGGATGCAGCGGCAGGAGAATGCGCACGGACTGCGCCGACATGCCGGTTGCCCCGGGCAAGGCGGTCAGGGCGCCCACCACCGCACTCAACATCGCGCCAGGGACGAACCGCTGGCGCGGGAGCGCCCGAGCGCGGACCACCCGTCCCCGATCTGCGCGAAGGCGGGCTGCGAAGTCGTCGAGGAGGCGGCTCTTACCGAGGCCGGCGCGCCCGATCAGATGGATGTGGCTGCCGCGGTGGC
>JBBRGR010000287.1:0-3647 GCA_038223815.1 Gemmatimonadales bacterium | reverse complement strand
GGAATAGCGCCGCCGCGCGATCCCCGCTGAGGCCGGTGACCATGATAACCTTCTGCCGTGAGGTCGCGCCGCGCACGAGCACCACGTCGCGGTGGGGAACCGCTGCCACGTCCGCCACGAATGCCACAAGCGCCTCGTTGGCCCGCCCCGCCACGGGCGGCGCCGCGAGGCGCACCTTGATCGCGTCACCATGCCGACCGGCAAGGGCGGTGGTCCGGGCGCCGGGCTGGACATGCAGTCGGAGCTGCACGCCACCGGCGACCGGACGAATGATCACGGGGTCGGCGGTCCGCCTGCCGCCTTCCCGGCTGGTGCGGGCGCGGGAGGGGTGGAGTCATTGGCATGCAACTCGGCCCAGAGCGGCTGGGTCGCCTTGAGGATGGCCGCAATCCCGGCATTGTCGATGGTGACCGGAATCCGGGCGCGCAGCACGCCGGCCAACGCCCCCGGCATCGGGCGGTAGCGCGCCGGCCCACTGATGAGTGAGTCGACGAAGGCCGCTGCCGCATGCTGACCGGCGACCGCGCCGGTTCGGCGGTCAAACTCCGCCATGACTTCCGCCACCGCCGCCCGATACTGTGGCGCCAACAACCCGCGTGCCTTCGCCGAGACCTGATGGGATGCGCCCGCCTGCGTGAGGATGATCTCCCGTTGCGCCATCTCGCGGAGGAACCCGGAGACGGTCGAATCCGAGGCACCGGCGAGCGCGGTCCGCTCCGGGGCCTGCAGCATCACGAGCCAGTCCCGGGCCTCGACGGGCTCGAGCGCGCCACCGTCCCACGTGACGAATGCCCCAGCATCGTCCAGCGCAACCGGCTCGGACGCCATGGCCCGGAGGCGAGTGATGGATGCACCCGACACCACCACGTTCTTGGAACGCGCGAGCGAGTCCACAAAGATCGAGTCCGCTCGCCGGCTGAATCGTGGCGCGAGCCACGTCTTGAGCCCCGGCCGGGACTCTGCGGCGGTGGCACGCCGCACGATGTGCAGCCCCAGCCCCGAGGGAATGATCTTGGAAATGGCCCCGGGCTCGAGTCCCCAGGCCATGCTGCGAATCGCCGGCGGCAATTCCTCGCGGCTGATGGCGGGGAGATAGCCATCGGTGCGGAGCGTGGCCGAGTCCTGCGACGCCTCTCCGACGAGCTTGGTGAAGTCCTCGCCAGCGCGCGCGCGCGCGAGGATCGCGGTCGCCCGATTGCCGACCGCGACGAAGGACGCCGAGTCACGGACTTGCGGGTTGGCGAGGAAGAAGTGCTGGAGGACCCGCACCTCATCGCGCTTGGCGAGCGAGTCGGCCTGCCCATCGGTCACGGGGGGTCGCGCGTTGGCGCGGCCTGCCCAGAACTCGAGGATCGTCCCGCGGGCCGCATCCGGGCCGATGGACGCGTCGGTCATGACCGAGTCGTCGAGGGCGATTCCCTTATCCTTGGCTTCCTGCAGCAGGGCGGCGTCGATCCAGGACCCGACGACCAGGCCGATGATCGCCGGCGACGGGGCCCGGGGTGCCTTGAGGAGCCACTGTTCGAGCATCTTGCCGGTCAGCCGGGACTCCCCGACCTTGATCAGGGCGCCATCGAGGGCGTCCTGGGGGACGGCATCCTTGCCACAGGCGCTCAGGACCGTGGCAGCCAGCGCGGCAACCGGAACGAGGCGAATTCGGCGAACGAGGGAGCGCATGGCGGCTCTGGGGCTTGAGGAGGGGGCGACGGCCCCGGACATCGTGGGCGTATGCTGTAAAGTGGTCACGAGTGCCCACGCAGGCAAAGGGTGGGCCAGAAATGGCGAGGAGGCCAGTGGAGCGCGGCAGGTCACGCCGAGTCCACTCGCCTCCCGCCATCCCCCCCGGTCGGGTCAGGGCGTCGGGCGCTGCACCGGCTCGGGGAGTGGCTTCCGCGGCAGCTTCCCGTCCCGCTGGGCCGCCTGCCACGCAAACGCGGCGAGCACCGCCGAATTCCACTTCATGTCCTCCGGCTGGATCTTCTCGTACACGTCCATGTTCGAGTGGTGCGTCCGGGACGAATAATCGAGCCCGTCCTGGATGAACTGGAAACCGGGGAGGCCGAGCGCGTCGAAGCTCTGATGATCCGTGCCGCCGGTGTTCGAGATCGTCGCCGTCTTCATGCCACCCGCGTGGAAGGGGACCATCCAGGCGGCGAAGATCGGCGCGACGGCGGCGTTCCCCTGCTGGTAGATGCCGCGGATCTTGCCGCCGCCGTTGTCGACATTGAAATACGCCTGAAACCTGGCATGCTCGGCCGTCGGCGCACCCGGCGTCCCGTAATGCGTGGCCACGTAGGCGCGCGAGCCCATCAATCCCTGCTCCTCGCTCGTCCAGAGGCCGATGCGGATCGTCCGCTTCGGCGTGAGGTTGAGTGCCTGGAGGATCCGCATCGCTTCCATCATCGTCGCCGAGCCGGCGGCGTTGTCGGTGGCCCCGGTGCCCGCATGCCAGGAATCGAAGTGCCCACCGATCAGGACGACCTCGTCCTTCAGCAGCGGATCCGTTCCCGGAATCTCGGCGATCACGTTGAACGAGGTGGAGTCCTGCGGGATGAAGCGATTGCGCATCTCAAGTTCGAGCTGCACCGGGATGTTCTTCTCGGCCATGCGCCAGATGCGCCCATACGACTCGTAGCCGACGTGGACCATCGGCACCTGCGGTGCCGTGAGGTCGCGCCGTGCGCCATTGTCGGTGAAGAGCGTGCCGTCGCCGCCACGCGCCAGCAGCAGGATGCCGGCGACGCCTTCGTGTTCCATGAAGCGCAGTGCACTGGTGTCGGTCGTCACGTTGAAGCGCCGGACGCCTCCGATTCCGCCACGCCCGCCACCAGGTACCCCGCCACGCCCGCCCCCGGCGGCCGGTGGCGCAGCGGCCGCCAGTTGCTCGAGCTGCTCGTCCGAGAGCCGTGCGGCATCCGGGGCGAAGCGCTGCGAGGGGAGCGCATTGGGCTGGGCGAGGAGCATGAACTTGCCACGGAGCGTGCCGGCGTATTGGGCCTTGAAGCGCTCGAGCGTGCGCGACGTATCGGTGGGCACGATCACCACCCCGCCTGTCGCCTTCCCCGTGGTGCCGGCCGACCACGCACGCGGCGCGGCCTGAATCTGGAAGAAGTTCGGCGCCGTGGACACAAAGGTGAAGCGCTGATTCTCCCACCCGAGGCCGGCGGGAGTGGTCCAGGGCTCAAGGGCGACATTGCGGAGACCCCACTGCTTCATCTCCCCCGCTGCCCACTGCCCTGCCTTCGAGAGATTCGGTGACCACGCCAGACGGGGGCCGTGCACGTCGGTCAGCCAACTCATGATGTTCATGACCTGCGAGTGATCCATCGCTTCGGTCGTGATCTTCTCGATCGTCGCGACGTCGACGCGCTCCTGCGCGGTGAGCGGGGCACTCAGGACAAGCAGCGTGAGGGCGAGCGCGCTGGTCCGGCGAAGCACGAGGACGGGCCACATCGGCAGAGACTCCTGAACGGGGCGGATGGGAAGTCCTTCGGGAATGGAGGAATGGAGCGGAGGGGAATCGAACCCCTGACCCCCTGCTTGCAAAGCAGGTGCTCTCCCAACTGAGCTACCGCCCCGAGTGACTGCCCATAATAAGCGTACCTGCCGGAATGAGGGAGCGCCGGACAGGCCCGCACCCCCCGCTT
>JBBRGR010000286.1:0-3651 GCA_038223815.1 Gemmatimonadales bacterium | reverse complement strand
AGGTGATCAACTCGGAAGCGGGGACCCGCTTCAGTACATCGGCCACCACTTGCTTCGCACCGGCCTCGTCGCCCGCGCTCAGGTGTGCGAAGACGACCCACTGGATGACGTTGTAGTCCTTCGGCTCCAGCGCGAGCAGTTCACCAGCGGTGACCAGTGCTTCCTGGGGACGCCCCAGATAGATCTGGGCCCGGACCAACTGGGTGAGCACGCCGATGCTGCGCGGGTCAATCTGCCGGGCCTTCGAGAGCTTCTCGAACATCGGTTGGAAGTTGCCGTCGGCGAGGTCGTATGCCGCTGAGGTGTTCAGGGCCCAGATACTCTTCGGGTCGATCGCGAGCGCGCGCTCCGTCTCCTCGCGCGCGCGGGCTTGGTCGCGGGCGACGCCTTCGTAATAGTTGGAGGCGATCATGTGCGCACCTGAAGAGTCAGGCGCCAACCGCACCAGACGATCAAGCGCTTCCTTCGCGCGCTTCGCGACCGCGGGGTCACGGCTCCCGTCGCTGTACAAGGTCGAGAGGTTCCACGCCAGTCCAGCCCACGCCCGCGTGAAGTTCGAATCGAGCGCGACCGCCTGCTCGTAGAAGGTGGCCCGTGCTCGTGCGCCTCCCGCGCCGATGATCCGCACGCCCTCTGCCTTCATGTAGAGGTCGTACGCCTCGGGGTTCTTGGTGAGCGTGCTGGCCAGTGCATCGGTTGCTGCCTTGCCCATCACCGTGCCGAGCGCGGAGGTCACGCGAGTGGCGATCTGCCCCTGGATGGTGAAGGCATCGGCCATCGCGGCGTCGAAGGTATCGCGCCAGGTGACCTTGCCGGTGGCGCCGTCGACGAGTTCGGTGGCGACGCGCACCTGACGCGTCCCGTCCGTGCCGTTGGCATAGCGCACCTTGCCGCGCAGCACCTGATCGACGCGGAGCTCCTTGGCGATCTCCATGTCGGTCTTGGCCGAGCCGCGATACTGGTCGGCACTCGCCGAGGCGGTGACGGTGAGCTTGGGGACCTGGGCGAGCTTGTCGCGCAGTTCGGCCACGATGCCATCGGCGAAGTAGGCATCCTCGGCGGCCCCCTGATGCTCGAACGGCAGCACGGCGAGCGTCTTCTCCGTCGTGGTCGCGGTGGCACCCTTCCCGCCGAGCAGCTTCGAGCCGCCGACCCCGGCGGCCACGAGCACCACCGCCGCCACGGCCAGCTGCCACGGCCGCACCCCACGCTTCGCAGATGCCGCCACGACCTCACCAGAGGGCGTCCGCACCTGGTCCTCGGCGGCGTTGAGCGCGGTGACCATCTCGGCGCCGGTGGCGTACCGATCAGCAGCGGTCTTGGCGAGCGCCTTCATCACCGTGGTGTTCACCGCGACCGGGAGGGCGCTCCGTGTCTGCTGCAGCGGCCGCGGATTCTCGGTGAGCGACCGCGCCAGGATGGCCTGGACCGTGGGCCCGGTGAACGGCGGTTCGCCGGCGAGCATCTCGTAGAGGACGCAGCCGAGGGCGTAGATGTCGGTGCGGCCATCGATATCGGTGGCGCCGGTGGCCTGCTCGGGACTCATGTAGACCGGCGTGCCGATCGCGAGGCCGGTCTGCGTCAGCGCTTCGCCGCTGCTCTCCATCGCCCGGGCGATGCCGAAGTCGGCGACCAACGCGTGCCCCGCACTGAGGAGGATGTTCGCCGGCTTGATGTCGCGATGGACGATGCCGCGCGTATGCGCGTAGGCGAGCGCCTCGGCGACCTCGCGCGCCAACCGCAGCGCCTCGAGTGCCGGCATCTGCTTGTCACGCGCCATCCGGTCGGGGAGTGACTCCCCCTCGACCAGTGGCATGACATAGTAGAGGAAGCCGTCGGCCTCGCCCGAGTCATAGACCGGCAGGATGTTCGGGTGCGACAACTTGGCGGCGATCTCGACCTCGCGCAGGAAGCGATCGGCCCCCATCGAGGCGGAGAGTTCCGGGCGCATGACCTTGATCGCCACCTGACGGCGGTGCTTGAGGTCTTCGGCGACATAGACGGTGGCCATGCCGCCACGGCCGAGTTCCCGCTCGAGGCGGTAACGGTCGGCCAATGCGGCGATCAGGCGGTCTGGTACGCTCACGCGCTGCGCTCGGGTCTGGAGGGAATCATCTGAGCAGGAAAAGCGGAAATCTACTGCCGGGGCGGGGATGTCGGAACGGGATAGCGGGCGCTTAGGTGTCCGGGATCCGCGGGAGGACGCCGTTCGGGGTGCCGTAGTGGGGCACGATGTCCTGATCGATCAGTGAGCGATCCGATGCCGGAGTGACGAACCGTTGGAGTGCCATCTCGTAGTAGAGCGCACCGAGTTCGTCCGTTGGGCGCGCCCGTACGAACGCCTCGGCGGACTCCAGGGCCGCCAACCAGGTCACCTTGGCGGCGTGCAGGTCAACGGGGTGCAGGAGGTGCAACCGTGAGAAATCCTCGGGGCGATACCGACCGCGCCGCTTCAGCAGCTCGAGGAGCGACAATGGAGTCAGCCCAGGATCCTTCCCCACGGCAGCCCAGCAGAGGGGGCCAAGGGGAAGGAGATGGGCGTGCACATCGAGGATGTCGACGAAGTCGCGCGGTTCGTCGCGGCCCGCCAGCGCCAGCACCTTGTTGACGGCCAGATCCACCGGGTGGAGCAGCAGACCGCCGAACGGGGCGTGCTGCAATGGCATGAAGCGCCACGCCGAATCGTGCGCCCAGTCCACCCGGGTAGACTGGGCAGCGCGACGGACGATGGCTCGGACGAACCCCGGGAGGGAGAGCTCGACGGCCACCTCGTAGCCCGCTGCGTCGAGATGCGCTCGGTCGCTGGCGAAGGTCGCCGCGACGCGCTGTTCCGAGTCGTGGAAGAAATCGAGGTCATCGCTATAGCGGAGGGAATGCGGGGCGAAGTGCATCGCGGCCCCGCCGGCGAGGTAGCGTCCCTCGGAGGGCGCCGCGGCGAGTTCTGCGAGGACGGCGCGCTGGAAATCGGTTAGCGGCACAACCGACTCCCAAGGTGCCACGCCTCACGGTCGCCGTGGGTCATCAGTTGCTCCGCGACCCAAGGGACATCGCCGAGGGTGATGACGAGGTCGGGTCGAACCGACCAGAAGCAGCGGGCGCGATACCGCGCGAAGGCGCGACGGGCTTCGCGCATCCGCACCATGTTGCGGGCGGTGTCGGGGTCGAGGGTCCGACGACTGACCCGCCCACCACGGGCGCCAATCTCGGCGAGGTAGCGGGAGGTTTGATTCATGGATTTAACATAAGCCGCTTATGATAGAACGTCAATGAAGGTAATGAGTTATAGTGACATCGACTCAGCGCTTCAGTCGTGCCTGCAAATCGGTCATCCAGTTCTGGACCATGATGACCGTCGGGCCGGCACCTGAGGCGGTGCTCGACTGCTGCCGGGCGAGGATGAAGCCCTTGCCGTCGGCGGTCACGGCGAAGGATTGGTGAAAGAGATCGATGTTGTACCCACGCATCTCGAACAGTGGGCGCAAGCCGGCCACCTCGAACCCCGCCGAAGTGCGCACGTCGGCAGCAACCATCCGGTTGGCGTTGTCGAGGAAGAAGAGCTCTCGGCCGTCGGGTGACCAGGCGGGGGACAATCCGCCACCATTCGAGACTTGCCACCGCCCGGCACCTGTGCCGGGGAAGGGGCGGACGTAG
>JBBRGR010000285.1:0-3657 GCA_038223815.1 Gemmatimonadales bacterium | reverse complement strand
AGGTACTGGGCCCGGAGCGCCTGGGCGAGTTCGACGGCCTGGGCCGTGGGACGCGTCCCGACATCGAGCCAGACGGCCGGCACGCCTTCACGGGCCAGCCGCTGCCCCGCTTCCAGTGCCTCGGCGTGGGCAACCGGTCGCCCACCGAGCCCTGCACGCGTCACGTTCGCCTTGCCATCGCTGAGGATCACGATCCCTGCCCGACCCCCGCTGCGTCGCACCCGCATGGTGAGCACCAGCGCCGCGTCGAGCGCGGATGCAATCGGCGTCCCGCCGCCGCCTGGAAGCCCGGAGAGGGCGCGACGTGCGCGAGCCAACGCGCGCGTCGGAGGCAACACGACGTCGGCCGCGGTCCCACGGAAGGTGATCAGCGCGACTTCATCACGCCGTACGTAGCTCGCCGACAGGAGCAGCGACACCGCGCCCTTCGCTTCCTGCAATCGATGGAGCGCGGTGGAACCCGAGGCGTCCACCAGCACGATCGTCGTCGTGCCGGCTGGACGGATGCGGCGCACCACACGAAAATCGTCGGGACGCACGGCGAGGCGATCCGCGGGCGACGTCCGCCCGCGAAGTCGTTGCCACGGCACCGCCGCACGAATCGTCGCCAGCAGGTCCAGCCGCTTGCCGCTGGACAGGGTCCCGCGGCGACTCCCCCGGCGACGTCCACGCGCACCGTCGACGCTGTCATTCCCGGCGCGCCCCGCCCGATCCCGTGACGAGCCCGCCGCGGCAAGCTGCGCCAGCAGGTCCGGCGGAAGCGCCGCCGCCGTCGCCTCGAGGATGCGGTCTTCCAGTGCGCGGTGTTCGTCCGGCGTGCCGACGGCCTGGTCCGGCGAAGGAGTCGCTTCCGGCGGCGGCGGCGGGGGCTCATTCATCGTCTCCTCCGGAGCCGGGAGGCGCGTGGCACGCGGCGCGAGCACCATCGCGGCGGCCGCAGTCACGTCGTCCTCCGTGACCTCGGCGCGGCCAGCCAAAGCGGCGTGCGCACGCGCGGCCCGTATCGCAAAGAGCGGCGCCCGGACGGAGTCGACGCCGAAGGCCTCCGCCACCGCCACCAAGGTCGCCGCGATCCCCGCCCCCGCAACCACCGTGGGCAGCAGCGCGCGTGCGGCGCCAATCGCCGCGACCGAGGCCATCGCCTCGGGCGGGGCGTGGGGGATCACCACATGGAACGCCACGCGATCTCGGAGCCCAGCCGTGACCTGGGCTTCGTCGGGTTCCGACTCGTCGAGCAACACCAACCCGATGGCCGCAGGGGTGATCGTGCTCAGCCCATCACGCTCGATGCGCACCACCCGTTCATCGAGCACCTGCGCCAACACCGCCGCGGCCCCGGCCGAGAGCCGCTCGGCCATGGGAACCACCAAGGCCGCGCCGTTGGCCGCGGCGCAGAGCCCGGGCTCGAGCACGGGGCGGCCCAGCAGGAGGGTGGCGGAGAGATCGAGGCCACCGATCAGGCGTTCCTCGGCGATCCCGGCAGGCAGACGCCGCACCCGATGCGGCTCCGGCATTCGCATCGCGAAGGCCGTGACCCAGGCCGAGGTCCAGCCACCGGCGCCGCCCTGCAGGACGGCCCCGCCAAGGCCGACCGGATCCACGGCCAGGAGGGAGAGCGCCGTCGTGATGGCTTCGGTCACGTCGACGCCGCGGGGGCGGGCAACTCCTCCAGCGCTCGGCGCACGCGGGAATCCGCGGTCGCTTCATCGAGCGGGTCACGGCGGAGTCGATGCCGGAGGGCCATGGGCGCCGTCCGGAGCAGCAGCGACTCGTCGGGGTCGTTCAGCCCGTCGTAGGCGGCAAGGGCGCGCATCGCGCGGAACAGCGTGAGCTCACCCCGCAGCCCGTCCGTTCCGAGGCGGATGCAGAGCGTACTGGCACGCTCCAGCAATTCCTGCGGCAGCTCGACGAGGGGAAGCCGCGCGATCGCGTCGGCAAGCCGGTCGCGGATCACCGTGTCGCCGTCGGCCCACGCCGCCGCGAACCCCTCGGGATCGCGGTCAAAGCGATCGCGACGCTGCACGATCTCGAGGCGCTCCGCCACCGTCGTCGGAGTTCGCACCTCGACCGCCAGTCCGAATCGGTCCAGCAGCTGAGGGCGCAGGTCGCCTTCCTCGGGGTTCCCGCTCCCGACCAGCACGAAGCGCGCCGGATGGCGGAGCGAGAGACCCTCGCGCTCCACGACGTTCTCGCCACTGGCGGCGACATCGAGCAACAGGTCGACGAGGTGATCCTCGAGCAGGTTCACTTCATCGATGTAGAGGTAGCCACGATGCGCGCGCGCGAGGAGCCCGGGCTCGAAGACCTTCTCGCCACGGGTGAGGGCCCGCTCCAGATCGAGGGCCCCGACAATGCGATCTTCGGTGGCGCCAAGGGGCAAGTCGACCACCGGCACCGCGCGAGCCACCGTCCCGGGGCGCTCGCCTTCAGCATGCCCTCGGCGACAATCGTCGCACCACGACGAGGTGGACGAGGCAGGGTCACAGCCGTACGTGCATCCCGCGCGAGCTTCGAGCGGGGGGAGGAGGCCAGGCAAGGCACGCACGGCGGTGGACTTCCCCGTGCCACGATCCCCGAAGACCATGACCCCACCGAGGGTCGGATCAACGGCCGTCAGAAGCAGCGCAAGGCGCATCTCTTCCTGACCCACGATGGCACTGAATGGATAGGCGATGCGCATGATCAGTCACGGGTGTTGAAGATGGTTGCCATTCCCCCGAACTTCACGCGGCCAGAGGGGCGGCGCAAGGGAGACTCACGACAATCCTGCGGCGAGGCGCTCCGCAGCACGATACCCGCCCAGCATGACCTCGTTCACGCCGAGTCCGTCTCGCCAGCTTCCCGCGAAGCCGAGGCGGGGGTGGAAGGCCTCCAGCGCAATCGCCGGGGCAAGGCGTTCCGCGTGTCCGTGCGTCGCCAAGGGGAGTGCGGCGTGCCACCGGCGCACCTCCCGGAAGGTGGGTTCATGGCGGACCCCGAGCAGCGCCCCAAGTTCCTCCCGGATCGCGGCGACCAGCGCGTCGTCGTCCAGCGCCAGAACCTCTGGATTGCGCATCCCGCCCGCGAAGGTGGTCAACAAGACGGCGCCCTCGGGCGCGCGATTGCCGAAGAGCGATGACGGGAACAGCGTCCCGAGGATCCGGCGCCGCTCGCAGGAGGGCGCCAGCATGCCGAAGCCATCCATGGGGTGGGCCACGTCCTCACGTCGGAAACCCAGCGAGACCGAGGCGAGTGACGAGTGCGGTATCGTGGCCGTCGCCGCGAGCGCCTCGCCGCCAGGGAGGTCAACCACCATGCTGCGGAACGCTGTCGCCGGCGCGGCGAAGAGGACCGCGTCCACGGACTCGACGCCGCCATGCAGGACCTCAACCGCATACCCCGACCCGGACGTCGTCACGCGCTGGACGATCGCGCCGAGTCGCACGCGGGCGCCCAGCGCTGCGGCGAGGGGGGGCGGGGCGTGGCCCCCGCCCCGGGGGGGGGGGCCGGGGGGTGCCCCCCGCGCCGCGCCGCCGCGGGGCCGCGGGCGGGGCGGGGCTCTGGGGTGTTCGCCCTCCCCCTCCCGCGCGCACGGGGCCTCCTCCCCCCCCCCCCTCGCCGCAGCGCTGGGCGCCCGCGTGCGACTCGGCGCGATCGTCCAGCGCGTGACGACGTCCG
>JBBRGR010000284.1:0-3674 GCA_038223815.1 Gemmatimonadales bacterium | reverse complement strand
CCGGCCGGTCGGCGGTGTGGTCCCCCCGGCAACAGCCTCCGCGTTCTCGCCGTCGATCAGCGCCCTCTACGTCGAGAGCCAGATCCGTGCGAGTGACATCGCCATCACGGCGGGTGTGCGGTATGACGCCTTCTCCCCGGGTGGGGATCTCGACAATCGGACGCTGCAGGCGCGTTCCTCCATCAACCCGCGCATCGCGGTGTCCACCGTGCTCTCCGGGGCGACGTTCGTGGCCAGCGTCGGGCGCTTCTCGCAGCCGCCTGATTTGCAGTTCCTCGTGGACGCCGCGTTCGACGACACCACGCGCACGGGCCGCTTCCGTCAAGGGAACCCGGACCTCGGCTTCGAGCAGTCCACGCAGTTCGAGATGAGTGCGCGCGTGCGGCTGCGCGAGGCGGTCTCGCTCCGCGTCAACCTCTTCAACAAACGACTCGACGGGCTGGTCTCGTCCTCGCCGATCAACGTGAACCCGGACTCGAGCGTCTTCATCAACGCCGACATCGGGAACGTGGTGGGCGGCGAAGTGATTCTCGAGCGGGAGCGACGCCACGGCTGGGGCATGCGGATGGCAGCCGTGCTGCAACGCGCCGAGGCAACGGTCACCGATGCCTTCGAGCTGCGCCGGCTGACGGACATCGATCCCGTCTCCGGCGACACGATCCGGGCCGCCCGTTCACAATGGCCCCTCGACTACGACCGTCGCCTCGCCTTCACGGCAACCGTGGATGGGGAGTTGCCAGCACGCAGCGGGCCCTCGCTCCTCGGCGTCCGTCCCTTCGCGCGCCTGACGGGCGCGGCCGTCTGGCGATATGCATCAGGGTTGCCCTACACCCGCACCAACATCACCGGGGACTCGCTCATCGGGGAGATCAACGGATCGCGGCTGCCAAGTCAGTTCACGATCGACCTCCTCGTCCGGCGCCCACTGCAGTTTGGACAGTTCGGCGGCAGCCTCTACCTCGATGCGCGGAACGTGATGGACCGGCGAAACCAGCTCGCGGTTCGGCGGGAGACCGGAACGCCAAACGCCACGGACGTCACGATCAACACCATGGCCGAGGCCGCGTACACAGCGAACCCGCAGGCGATTCCGTATGAATCACCACGGTACCGTCGCGCGGCCGACCTCAACAGCGATGGACTCCTGAGCGGTCGGAGTGAGCTCTTGCCGCTCTATCAGGCCGCTGCGCGCGATTTTGCCCAACCACTCTTTGTGTATGGGCCTCCCCGACTCATTCGCTTTGGTATGGAGGTGCTCTTTTGAATACCGCGCTCTACCTCCTGCTCGGCGGGATCGCCGGGATCCTCTCCGGGCTCTTCGGTATCGGAGGGGGCGTGGTCATCGTGGCCGCGCTGGTGGGCTGGTTCAAGCTCCCGATCCATGAGGCGACCGGCACCTCCCTCGCCGCGCTGCTCCTTCCGGTGGGAGTGCTCGGGGCGCGCGAGTACTGGAAGGCGGGGCATGTGGATGTGCGGGCGGCCCTGCTGATCGCCGCCGGGATCACGGTGGGTGCCTGGGTGGGTGCCCGCTACGCGCAGGGGGTTGCCCCCGCGACGCTCCAGCGGGGATTCGCCGTTTTCCTTGCGGTGATGGCCGTGCGGATGTGGTTCAAGGCGGCGTGACACCAGCGCGCACCGCAAACGTGACGGTGTCCCGGACGGCGCCCTTCACGGGAACATGATCGCCCCAGGCCGCGACCGCGATGATGCGATGCGTGCCCGGTGCGAGCACGAGCGTGACGGTGTCGGCGCCGGTGCCGAGGTGGCGGATCCGGTCATCCTTGGGGATCATCACCGTGTCGGCCGTCGGGTCGATGTCGATGAAGAGGTGATGGTGCGCCTCGCCCTCCACGCGCTCACCAGTGGCCGCGACAATCGCGAGGCCGGCGGCACGGAGGGTGATTCGCACCGAGTCGCCCAGCACGGCCCCATCGCGGGGGGACACGACCTCCACCGACGCCACCGGCGGCGCGACCGCGGGCGTCGAGGAGCCGCAGCCCGCGAGGGGGGTCAGCGCGACGCACCAGAATGGAACCTTCATCGGAAGCCGTCCGTCGTATCTTGAATGGATCGTTGCGCGTGCGCCGAATGCGCTCGCACACGTCGTGTAAGGTAGTGCCCTGTCCCCAGTCTCCCGGAGTCATCGGTGCCCGAGCATTCCTCCCTGCTGCCCCGCCGTGATTTTCTCGGCCGCGTCGTCCTCGCCACTGCCCTGCTCGCGACACCCGCCCCTGCCATCGCGGCATCGTTCCATGGCCCCGATGATTGGGACAATCGCTGGCTGACCGGGTTGACCCGCAAGCACCGCACCTTCTTCGACACGAAGAGCTGGGGTGGCGGGGAGGCGTTTGGCTACCCGAAGCGCTACTACGACGCGATGGTGGATGGGTACGGGGCCAAGCCCGCTGACATTCAGGTCGTCATCGGGCTGCACGGCACTGCCTGGTCACTCGCCCTCGGCGATGCGGCGTGGGCCAGCTGGCAACTCGGCGAGGTGATCGCGATCAACGACCCGGCCACCCAGGCGCGTGCCCTTCGCAATGTGGCGCGAAGCGATGATGCCGGGGAACCGTATGCCCAGACGTCCGTTGTCGCCTGGCAGAAGCGCGGTGCGTCGGTCCTGCTCTGCAACAATACGCTCCGTCGGGCCTCGCGCGAGCTCGCGGCCAAGCGCGAGGAGCGCACCGCCGATGACGTGTATGCAGAACTGCGTGCCGCGATCCTTCCGGGCGTGACCCTCGTGCCGGCCATGGTCGCCGCGAGCGCGTTGGCGCAGGCGAAGGGTGCCTCCTACGTGGTGAATGGATGATGCCCACCGGCCCCGAGGACTTCGACCATCGCTGGCTCGACACGCTGACGGCCAGGTATCGGCTCGTCTACGACACCCAGGCGCTGGGGGAAGGTATCCCCCTCGCGCGGGCCAGCAATTACATCACGGCGTGCCGCGACGAGTACGGCGCGGCACCGCGCGACGTGCAAGTCGTGCTGGCGCTCCACGCCTCCCCGATGGTGATCGCCTTCAACGATGCGGCGTGGGCAAAGTACGCCTTCGGCGAACGTGCGCGCGCCACCGATCCCAGGACGAGCAAGCCGGCCGTGCGCAACATCTTTGCCTCCGAGGAACCCGGCGATCCCTACGCGGCGGTCGCGGTTCCGGCGTTGCAGCGCCAAGGGGCGATCTTCCTGTTCTGCAACAATGTGATGCGGAACCTGGCGTCGTCCCTGGCCCGACGACGCAAGGAAGCAGCGGATGCTGTCCGCGCCGATCTGATCGCCGCCTTCCTTCCCGGCGTCGTGCTCGTTCCCGCCGTCGTTGCTGCCACGGCCATGGCCCAGGAGCGCGGATGTGGATACACCCTGATCAACTGATCCGGCCGCTCGGCGCGAGCCTCGTGCTGGCACTCAGTGGTGCGTGTGCCCCGATCCCCCCCGATGCGCCCCCGGGGGATGTCGTGACCGGCGTCACAGTCGTGTCGACCGCCCCCTTCCCGGACGGCACCCTTGGCGCCTCGGTGCGGCGCGGCCACGCCATCCTGGCCAACACCCGCGACTCGCTCCCCGCGCACGTCGGCAACGACCTGCGGTGCACGTCGTGCCACCTCGATGACGGACGCCGACAGAACGCGATGCCCTGGATCGGCGTCGCCGCGCGGTTCCCACAGTACCGCTCCCGC
>JBBRGR010000283.1:0-3681 GCA_038223815.1 Gemmatimonadales bacterium | reverse complement strand
CGGACGTGGGACGCTGGGCCGGATCCTGCTGGGTCTCATCGCGATGCTGGGCACGAGCTTCGTGATGGGCGGCCTGGATCGGACCACCACCTTTGGCCGAACGCTCGGGTACTCGCTGGTGGCGTTCACCTTCGCGGCACTCGTGCTCTGGGTGGTCTCGGGCCGCGAGGGGCAGGATACCGCAGCCTTTCGGTGGGGGCCGCTCCGCGAACTCGGCAAGGTGTGTTATGGGGTCTACGTCCTGCAACGCCCCGTCGAGGTCGTGGTGGGGAAGGTCGCCGAGGCGGTATGGTCGGGCTACGACCGGACGGCGCTGTACACCCTCCCGCTCCTCATTGGCGCCACCTTCCTGGCGGCAACCCTGTCATGGAACCTCTTCGAACGGCCGATCCTTCGCCTCAAGCACCACTTCGCCGTGCGAGGGCATCCGCAGGGGTCGTGAGCCGTGGCGGCCACGCCCCTGTCAGGACTTCGGGCTCAGGCCTCCCGCCGCGGAAACAGGTTCTCCGGCTTCACCACCTGCGCCCCGGCCACGTCGGGGCGTTCGGCGTGCTGCCACGCCGCATCGGGTGCACCGGCCTGACCCAGCGCTGTCCACAGCCCGGCCGCCTTGGCCGGCATGAAGGGAGAGGCCAACACCGTCAGTCTCACCAGCGCCGCGACGAGCGTCGCCAGGACCGCGTCCAGCCGTGCCTCGTTGCCGGCCTTGGCGAGCGCCCAGGGGGCGGCCACAGTGATGTAGCCGTTCGCCGCGGTGACCAGGTCGGTCAGGGCATGCGCAGCGCCCCTGAGGTCCGTCCGCGCCATCGCGGCGGCGTACCGGGCCACCGCCCCGGTGCCCGCTCCCTCCGGCAGGTCCTCGGGGGCGACCACTGGAACGACTCCGCCGCGATACTTCTCCACCATGGCCGTGACGCGCGACGCGAGATTGCCGATCCCGTTCGCCAGCTCGCTCTCGTACACCGCATCGAAGCGCTCGAAGGTGAAGTCGCCGTCATGCTCGAAACCGACCTCACGCATCAGGAACCAGCGCAGCGCATCCGGGCCGTGCCGCGCGACCGAGTCGTCGAGCGAGACCGCTGCTCCCTCCGACTTGCTCACCTTGGCACCACCCCACTGCAGGTACCCATGTGCCCACACCGCTTTCGGCAGCGGCAGCTCGGCGGCGAGGAGCATCGCGGGCCAGATGATGCAGTGGAAGCGGGTGATGCCCTTGCCGACGACATGCAGGTCGGCGGGCCAGATCGCATCCCACGCGCCGTCCGGGAAGCCGGTCGCCGAGAGATAGTTGATCAGCGCGTCGAACCAGACGTAGACGGTTTCGTCCTCGGTGCCCGGGAAGGCGATGCCCCACGGGAGGCGCGAGCGCGAGATCGAAATGTCCTGCAGCCCCTCGCGCAGCGTGCTGAGGATCTCGTTGCGCCGGATCTGCGGTTCCACCGCGAACGCCGTGTTGGCCTCGACCAGCGCGAGGATGCGGTCCCGGTAGGCGGAGAGCCGGAAGAAGGTGTTCCGCTCCTTGGTGGGGACGAGCTCGCGGGTCGGATGCTCCGGACACCGCCCGTCCACCAACTGGCCTTCCTGCTTGAACTCCTCGCAGCCAACGCAATAGACCCCCTCGTACTCGCCGACGAAGAGATCTTCCGGGTGGCGCTCACGGATGCGCTCCAGCAGCGCGCGGACCCCGGTGGCGTGCCGTGCCTCGGTGGTGCGCATCCAGTCGTCGTGGGAACAGTGCAGTCCCCGCCACGTGTCCTCGAATCGCACGGAAATGCGATCCACCCACGCCTGCGGGCTCTCCCCCGCGGCCTGCGCCGACTGGAAGACCTTCTGGCCGTGTTCGTCCATCCCCATCAGGAAGCGCACCGGTTCGCTGCGCAGACGATGCCACCGCGCGATCACGTCGGCGCCGACTTTTTCCAGCGCATGACCGAGGTGCGGGTCGCCATTGGCGTAGTCGATGGCGGTGGTGATGTACCAGGGCTTCACGAGGATCCTCCGGAGGCGGGGCCGCCCCGCGGCGGGCGACGGGGCGCCCCTGGCGGACGGCGGGAGGACCCCTCATCCGTCGGCTCTGGTTCGGGCGCGGGCGATGCGCGGACGGTCGGCGCGGGCGCTCGGTCAACCTCGTCGCGGAGTTCGAGCAGCGGAAGCACGCGCACCCCGTGCTCGTCGCTTCGCAACGAGACGCGCTCCCGCAGGATGTCCACCGCGAGCACTTTCTCGGCGCCGCGCAGGGTCTGGATCAGTCTGCCTTCCTTCGGGAAGCGCTTCCGGGCCGTCACATAGAATTCATGCTCATACTTGAGGCAGCAGAGCAGGCGCCCGCAGCCGCCGGAGATCTGGGCCGGGTTGAGCGAGAGGCGCTGGTCCTTGGCCAGCGCGAGATTCACGGGCCCCGGCTCCGTCAACCAGGTGCTGCAGCAGAGCTCGCGACCACAGCGCCCGACCCCGCCCAGGCGTGCGGCTTCCTCACGCACGCCGATCTGCCGGAGGTCAATCCGGGTGCGGAAGGAGGTGGCGAGCTCGCGCACCAGATTCCGGAAGTCCACGCGCTTGTCCGCGGTGAAGTAGATCGTCAGCCGGTTGCGATCCCACTGCCACTCGGTGTCGGAGATCCGCATCGGGAGGTCGTGTGAGGCCACCCGGCTGATGACGGTGCGTCGCACCTCCTCCTCGCCCTTGCGCAGCGCTTCGTGCTGCGCCACATCCGCGGGCGAGGCGCGACGGACGACGACCGGTCGGGTCGCCTCGGCGGGTGGGACGTCGGCAGCTCCATTCGCCGGGGCGTCGGTGGCGGCACCCTCCGGCGCCGGGCCGCAGGAGGTGCAGCCGCCGCACTTGGCCGCGGCCGCCTCGCCAGTGGTGTTGACCCGGCCAAGGTCCAGGCCACGATCCACCGCCACGACCACGGCCTCGTTGAGGCGAAGTGGCTCGGTCGTGTCGTCCCACGCGAAGAAGTCCCGACGATTGCCCTTGAAGCGTACTTCGACAAGTTGCGGCATCACGCGTCCGCGTAGGCGCCCATCGCCGCGAACTTGTCGTGGCGGCGCTTGAGGAGCCGTTCGGGCTTGAGCTTGCGCAGTTCGGCGAGATGGCGGATCAACGCTGTCCGGAGCGATTCGCCGGTTGCCTCGGGATCGAAGTGCGCCCCGCCCACCGGCTCGGGCACGATCTCGTCCACCAGGTTGAGCCGCAGCAGATCTTCGGACGTGACCTTGAGTGCTTCGGCGGCGCGCTCGCGCTGCGTGGCATCCTTCCAGAGAATCGCCGCGCAGCCTTCGGGCGAGATCACCGAGTACACCGAGTTCTCGAACATCAGGATGCGATCGGCGACGCCGAGCGCGAGCGCCCCGCCCGAGCCGCCCTCGCCGATGACGACGGCAATGATCGGGGTCGGCAGGATCGACATTTCCAGGATGTTGCGTGCCAGCGCCTCCGACTGTCCCCGCTCCTCGGCACCGAGGCCGGGGTACGCGCCCGGCGTGTCGATCAGCGTGATCACCGGTGCGTGGAAGCGCGCGGCGACGTGCATCAGCCGCAGCGCCTTGCGGTAGCCTTCGGGGTGCGGCATCCCGAAGTTGCGCTTGATGTTCTCCTTGGTGTCCCGTCCCTTCTGGTGACCGATCACCATCACCGATTGTCCCGCCAGGCGTGCCCAGCCGCCGACAATCGCGGGGT
>JBBRGR010000282.1:0-3689 GCA_038223815.1 Gemmatimonadales bacterium | reverse complement strand
GCATACATCACCCAGGTGACCAGGAGCGACGCGACCACGAACTCCCAGCGGAATCGCCACGCCATGGGCTGACTCGCCACCTCGTTCCACTTCTCGGCGAGGTTGAGTCCGATGAACACAATGAGTGTCACGCCCAGGATTGCCTGTACCCACCGCCAGAACCCCTTACTCATCGAGCGCCTCCTGGTACCACGTGAGACACCGCTCGGCGACATGCTCCGGCGCGAGGCGCTCGCGCCAGATGGCGCCTGCGGCATGGGCTGCCGACCGGGCCTCGGGGTCGGCGAGGAGTTCCTGGGCTGCCGTGGCCAGCGCGATCGGTGTAGGCACGGCAATGCGCCCCGCGCCGGAAACCGGCACGATGTCAGCGAGGCCACCGCCGTCGGTGCACGCAATGACGGGAACGCCCTGCATCATTGCCTCGGCGGCTGCGAGGCCGAAGCCTTCGTCGAGCGCTGGCATCAGGCAGGCATCAGCAGATGCGAGGAACGCCGGGACGGCGGTCGGCGCGATGGCGCCGAGAAACTGCACGCTCGCACCGAGCCCGAGGCCACCTGCGAGCACGTGCAGGGCAGCGCGCGTGGGCCCGTCGCCGGCGATACGGAGTGGGAGTCGGAAACCGTGCTGACGCATGATCGCGAACGCCTCGATGGCGAGGTGCACCCGCTTCTGCTCGGTCAGACGGCCGAGCACGACGAGGCCATCACCACCGGTGGTCCACGGGCGCTCCATCGCGGTCACCGGCATCGGGACGATGCTCTCCTCCGCCACCACCGCGCCATGATCGCGAAGTGTCCGCGCCAGCGAGTGGGAGACGGTCGTCACCCGCGTCGCGCGGGCAAACGGTCCCCGCGCCAGCCAACGTGCCGGAGCACTCCGCTCGAGCATCCGGACGTCGGTGCCGTGGCAGGTGATCACCAGCGGCGCGTGACGCGGCGCGGCGAGGCCGGCGGGAAACCACCACTGCGCGTGGACCACGCCGCGGACGGTGCCGGCAAGTGCCGCGTCGGCGCCGGCCCGCAGTGCACGGATCATTCCGGCGAGGGCCCGCAACCCCTGTGGCGAGCGCACGGCTGTCGCCAGCTGTCCTGATTGCGCATAGACCTCCCGCTCCGGCGCGGCATACCGCACCCGATGGACCGGGATACCATCGAGTTCCTGCTCGCCACGCTGGCCCCGGTCGCTGGGCGTGACGACGCGCAGGTCCACGCCGCGATCCCGCAGTGCCACGGCGAGCGGATGCAGGAATGCGCCGGCCACATCGCCGTGGTGGCGCGGGTAGTTGTGGGTCAGCATGACGACGCGGAGTCGGTCAGTCACGCCGTTCGGACTCGAACCGGCGTGCCAGATTGCGGTGCTCCTCACGGAGTCCGGCCACCAGTTCACCGAGGAAGCCGAAGCCGAAGAGTGCCACGCCCATGATCAGCATCGTCTGCACCAGACTCACCAGCAGCGCCACGTCCGCCCGAATCGCGAAGCGGAGAATCACCGCGATCGTGCCGGCCAGGAAGCCGATGAGGAAGAGGAGTGCGCCGGCAAGGCCGAAGAAGAGCATTGGCTTGCGGCCGAAGCGGAGCTGGAACCAGACCGATAGGAGGTCCAGCACGCCGACGGGAATCCGGGTCCAGGTGAACTTCGACGTCCCCGCCCTGCGCGGGTACAGGGGCACCGGGGTGGATGTCAGCCGGAATCCGTCGGCCGCGGCAATCACCACCATGAAGCGGTGCCAGTCGGGACGCATCGGTACGTTGGCCATCACGGCTCGCCGGTACGCCTTGACCGAGTTGAGGTCGGTCACCCGGATCCCGAAGAGCCAGCGGCAGAGCGTATTGTAGACGCGCGAGACGAACGCCTTCTCGTACTTCCCCTGCTTGGTCCCCGTGACGATGTCCGCCCGATTCTCGAGGATGGGGGTCACCAGCGCCGGCACATCCTCCGGCTTGTACTGCAGGTCGGCGGGGTAGAAGACGAAGATGTCTCCTGCCGCCGCATCCCCGGCACTGCGGAGGGCGTCGGCGATGCCCTGCTGCCGTCGATGGGTGACGACCTTGAGAAAGCCGTACTGCTCCCGCAGCGCACGCAGGACCTCCGGCGTGGCATCGCGCGAGCCGTCGTCCACGACCACGACCTCGAACGGAACTCCCAGCCTCGGCAGTGCCTCGGCACACTGCCGCAGGAACTCCGGCAAATTCTCGGCTTCATCCTTCGCCGGGACCAGCAACGAGACCACGGTTCGCTCGCTCATACCCGCTTCCGCATCCTGGCCGGGAGGATGCCAAGCTGGTCACGATACTTGGCCACGGTGCGACGGGCGATCTGGATCCCCTGCTCTTCGAAGAGATGCACGATCTGCTGGTCGGTCAGCGGCTTCGCGTCGCTTTCCTCGGCGACCATCTTCTCCAGCTTGGCCCGGATTGATCGCGCCGAAGCGTCTTCGCCGGATGCGGTCGAGAGCGCGGACGAGAAGAAGTACTTGAGCGGCAGCACCCCGCGGGGCGTCTGCACGTACTTCTCATTGGTGACACGACTCACCGTGGACTCGTGCATCGAGATCACCTCGGCGACCTCGCGGAGAGTCAGGGGCTTGAGGTACTCGACGCCCTTCTCGAAGAACTCGCGCTGCCGATCCACAATGAAGTTCATCACCTTGAGCATGGTCTGCCGACGCTGTTCGATCGCCTGCACCATCCAGGTGGCGCTGTTCATCCGCGTGGCAATGAAATCCTTGTTTTCCTGACTCATGCCGCCCTTCTGCCGGGCGATGTCCTGGTAGGCGCGGGACAAGCGCAGCCGTGGCACCCCGGTGTCATTGAGGAACACCTGATAGCGTCCCTCGATCCGGTCGACGATCAGATCCGGCGTCACGTACGCCTCGGCGCGATCGGCATACTTGAGCCCGGGCTTCGGATCCAGCCGTCCGAGGGCGTCAGCCGCTGCCTGCGCCTCACGCGGTTCGACGCCGAACTTCCTTGCCAGGTCGTTCCACCGGTGAGCGATCACGTCGGCAAAGGCCGAATCCACGAGCTTGAACGTGAGCGAGGTGGAGTCGGCCATCTCCCGCAACTGGAGCAGGAGACACTCGCGCACATCACGCGCACCGACTCCCGGCGGGTCCAGGGCCTGGATCACGTGCAAGGCCGCCTCGAACTCCTCGGGGAGGAAGATCGTCACCCCTGGGGGGAGCGCGGCCGCGTGTCCGTTGGTGTGGACTGGCGCGTCGTCGTCGTCGTCGTCGTCGTCGTCGAATGGAGCGTGGTCATCCTCGTCAAGGGGCCGCCGCATCGCCGGATTGTTCGACAGCAGCCACTGGTTGGCCGATTCGAGCACCGTCGCGGTGTCACAGCCGAGGTAGCCATCCTCGTTGATGTTGCCGATGATCTCCTCGCAGAGCAGCCGAAGCCGTGCCGGAAGGTCGAGCATCTGCAGCTGATCGCGGAGGTGGTCCGCGAGATCCCGACTCTCCACGGAGACCGGCTCGATGTACTCGAGCTGCTCGTACTGTTCCTTCTGCCCGCCGACGTCGAAGCCGTTGAGCAGGATCTCCTCCCAATCGACTTCGTCGTCCTTCTTGACCTCTTCCTGCTGCTCCTCCGTGGTCTTCTCCGGCATCTCCTCCTCTTCCGGTTCCTCCAGTTCGAGGAACGGATTGTTGAGGAGCTCCGTCTGCAGGTGCTGCTGCAGGTCGAGCA
>JBBRGR010000281.1:0-3697 GCA_038223815.1 Gemmatimonadales bacterium | reverse complement strand
GGCGGCAAACACGTCGATATTGGACGTCCGAAGGTGCTCGTCAACGACGATGTCGTCCGCCACCTCGAGACCGGCCGCTTCGGCAAGGTCGCTGTTCGGAAGGATCCCAATGCCCGCCACGACGACATCCACCGTGACCGTAAGCCCGCTCCTGGTTTCCAGAACGGTCTGCGGGCCGCTCTGACGCTGGCCGGTCACCGTCTCTCCCGGGTGCACGTCCACACCCTTTTCGCGGTAGTACCCCACCATGAAACGAGCCAGATCCAGCGGAAAGACCCGCGCCCCGATGCCCTCACCGGGGAACAGCATCGTAACCCGGCAACCTTGCAGGGCGAGGGCGGCCGCAATCTCGGCGCCGATGAAACCGCCGCCGATTACTGCGAAGGACTTGCCCGGAGCGGCGAGCGCACGAAGCCGGCGGTAGTCGTCCAGCGTACGGAAGTAGATCACGTCCCGGCCGAACGTCAGGCGACGCGGTCTTCCTCCCGTGGCGAGGAGGAGCTTGTCGTAGGTGTAGGCCGCGCCCCGATCGTCAACGACCCTCTTGCCGCAGAGCTCGAGACTGGTCGCGCCCCGCCCCAGGTGAAGATCCACCCCGACGTCGCCGGTCTTACGCCACACACTCTCGAAGGCCTCGCCCTTCCACAACGCTTTCGAGAGCGGAGGCCGAGCGTAGGGCGGATCCAGCTCGTCGCCGATCAGTCCGATGGCCCCGGTCGGGTCGACCTCCCGGATGCCGCGGACGGCCGCGTCGGCGGTCATGCCGCCGCCGATGATGAGGTAGGGATAGTGCAGCGTCATGACAGCTCCTCGCGTGGTGATCTGACCGGCCTGGCGGGGAAGGAAATCAGGACCCTCCTCGAGGCGTGGCCGACGATACCTCCGGCGGGTACGTGATGGCCGTGTTGCTGATCCTGGCAAAAGGAGTCAGCGCGTGCACGCTGACGCGGGTCGCGCTCTGGATTTCCTTCACCACCACGCCGCGTACCGTGAGCGCGTCGGCGATCAGCGAGCGATGACAGCGCCACGGCACCGCCTCGGCGCACATCAGGACGATGCGGTGCTGCCGGGCCCGTGCCATGAGCTCGTCCAACTGCTCCGCAAAGGCGGACGTCTGCATATAGTCGGCGTACCCCCGAAAGGACAGGTTGCGCCACCCAGTATTCACCGACCCTGCATCGGTTCGGCGGAATCCCCCCAGGCCGGCGACGTGCTCGTATCCGATTCCATCGGCCGCGAGCGCGGCCGGAAGGGTCTCGCGGTTGAATTGCGGATTGTGGCGGGAGCGCGGCACGGTACGCACGTCAATCAGCCGGTCCACCAGGTGGGCCGTGAGCAACGCAATGAACTCGGCCAGGGGTCGCGTCGAATGGCCCACAGTAAATACGACGGTCTCGGGCCCCTGCAGTGTCATCTTCTCGGCCTCTTCGCGCTCAGCGTCCGACCAGCCCATCGATTCGTCCGCGCAGCATCGGGACGAGCCGTTGCTCGAACCATGCATGCCGTTTGAACCAGGGCTGGTTACGCGGGGAGGGATGGGGAAGCGGAATGAATTGCGGTGCATACTCCTCCCAGGCCTCGACGGTTGCGGCAAGCGAGTGTTTGCGGCGACTGCCGAGAAAATGCCGCTGGGCATACTGCCCGATGAGCAGAGTTACCTCGATCCCGGGCAGCCCGGCCAGCAGCTGGTCGAGCCACAGCGTCGCACACTCGTGGCGCGGTGGCATATCGCCCCCATTCCCTCGTCCCGGATAACAGTAACCCATCGGAATGATGGCGACACGCGATGCGTCGTAGAATACCTCCTTGTCGACGCCCATCCACGCGCGCAGGCGTTCTCCGCTCGGGTCATCCCACGGGATGCCGGTCGTATGGACCCGCAGGCCGGGCGCTTGTCCCACGACAATGATGTGCGCCGTCGTGCCGGCCTGCAGGACCGGGCGCGGGCCAAGCGGGAGATGGGCCTCGCATGCCCGACAGGCTCGCACCGCACGCAGCAACGCGTCGAGACGCGAACTTCTTCGATGATCAACCTGCCGGCTGCCGGGCATTGTCGTTTCTTTCAGCTCCCTGAACCGCATCCCATGCCATCCGGAACTGCACGATACCGGCGGCGGTGAGAGGGTGGTGGATCATCTGTCGCAGGACCTTTAGCGGTACGGTGGCAATATGGGCGCCTGCGAGCGCGGCCTCGGTCATGTGCCGCGGGTGCCGGATCGACGCGACCAGCACCTCGGTCGCCAGCTTGTGCCGCTCGACCATGATCACCAGGTCCCGCACGACCTCCATGCCGTGCTCATTGATATCGTCGAGGCGGCCGACGAAGGGCGACAGGAGGGAGGCACCCGCCTTCGCGGCGAGCAGACCCTGGTTGGCGCTGAAGATCAAGGTACAGTTCGTCTGGATGCCTTCCCGCGCGAAGCGCACGATGGCCTCCAGGCCCGCCTCGCTCATCGGTACCTTGACCACGATGTTCGCGGCCAGCGTCGCGAAATGGCGGCCCTCGCGAAGCATACCCTCGACGTCCTCGGCTGTGACCTCGGCGCTCACCGGACCGGACGTGATCCGGCAGATCCGTTGGAGGACGTCGTCGTAGTCGCCGCCCACTTTGGCGAAGAGGCTGGGATTGGTGGTGACGCCATCCAGCGCGCCCCATCGGGCGGCGGTACGGATCTCCTCGATCTCCGCGGTGTCCAGGAAGATCTTCATGCGCCCGCTTCGACCATCAGAGCCTCGCCATCCACTTGCACAGCCCGGGAACGCACCGGCTGCCGGGCCGGCCCGCGCAAAACGGCGCCCGAGGTCACGTCGAACTGGCTGCCGTGGCAGGCACATGTTACGGTCGTGCCGACCAGGCTACCCTCCCCGAGCGAGCACCCCGTATGCGTACACCTGTCATCGAACGCATACAGATGCCCGTCCGCGCTCGCCACCGTCACTTTGGTTCCCTCAAGATCGAACACCCGCATGCGCCCGGTGGTGATATCCGTTGAGAGACCGATCCGGTACAGCATAGTAGTACCCCCCAGTTGTCGGACAGTGAGCTACGAGGGCCGAGAGCTCACCCCTGCATGTACTCTTGCATCGCGCGTTTCCTTGTGAGCCAAGTGACGGGCCCGCTCGAAGGTGTCCACAAAATGGGCGAAGCGCCACGCTATACGGCCAGCCGCCTGCTGGCGCGTCACCTGATGGGCCAGATGTTCGGTCATCGCGTCCCAGTATGTGGTCCGTCCGACCGCAAAGCCGATGAACCCCGGAACCGGGGCGGCCGTCTCGAGCCATGACGCCACCTTGTTCACGTCGGCGTCGCCCCCCAGGACGATGCAGCCAACGTTCCGCCGCCCGTCCCGGCGCGCCATCGCAGCGACCCGCTCGCAGTCTTCACGGAGGTTGAGCCCCTCGATCTTCCAGACATCCGGCTCAACCCCCGCGTCCTGCAGCGTCCGGATGGCCTGGAGCACCAGCCAGGGCCGCAGATAGCATTCGTATTCGGTGCCCGCCGCCCGAGCCTGACCGGTCTGCGCCTCGGTGGCCGGCACCAGGAGCTCGATCATGAATTCCTGGCCCGCCCGATGGCAATAGTCGGACAGCACCTTGAGACGGAACGCCTGCCGGCGGTTGACGTCTGAATCGCCCTCCGGGTTGAACCGCACCAGGGCCTTGGCGAAGGTTGGCTTGAAGCGGTCGATGTGGTCTA
>JBBRGR010000280.1:0-3705 GCA_038223815.1 Gemmatimonadales bacterium | reverse complement strand
GCCCGCTGGTCTGCTGGCGTGGCGCGCATGGCGAACCAGGCGGCGAGCACGAAGAGGAGCGCCTCAAGGAGGAAGACGGTGGCATAACCGAGCCGCGGCGAGCCGAGCAGGGCACGCGCCACGTCGCTCAGGCCGGCCCCGAGAAATCCGCCGGCGGCGAAGGCGATCGCTTGCGCACTGCCGTAGAGTCCCATGCGCACGCCAGCCTCGCGTCGGCCGGGCTGATCCACCAAGGCCATCATGGCGCCGATGGCGCCGATCGCGAAGACGCCGTTGGCTGCGCCCATCCCGAGAATGCTGAGTCGCAGGAGTGGCTCGCTGCCGCTCCACCCCGCCACCAGCAGCGCGACGAATCCTGCCGCCGACCCGACGCATCCAGCGGCGGCCCACTGGGTGAGCCGCGCGCCACGACGGGTCGCAATCGCCGTCCCGATCATGCCGACGAACATGCCACCATGCTGCAACGAGGAGATCCGGGTCGTCTCCCCCGGCGTGAGCCCGAAGACGGTGCCGGCAAACGGTTCCAGGATCAGATCCTGTGCACTGTAGGCGAGCATCGCCACGAAGACGAAGCTCGCGAAGCGGCGGGCCTCCCCTTCCGCCCAGATCGCGGCCACGGCGGCCCGGAACGGCACCGAGGCGTCGTCCGCTGGACGCGCCACCGGAGTAGCCGTGCCTTCGAGGCGCCAGAGCGCGAGCGCCGTCACGCCGAAGGCCACCAGCGAGACCCCGGCGGAGACCGCGATCATCCGATCAAGCGAGAACGGATCCAGCAGGCGACCCACCGTCGCCGCCGTGATGGCAAAGCCCGCGATCATCATCAACCACACAATTGCGGCAGAGGGTCCCCGGCGCGCCGAGGTCGTCCGCTCGGCGAGCAGCGCGAGGAGCGGCGTCCCGGCGACGGAGACCCCGGCGCCGAGCGTGACGCAGGCGACCGAGGCGAGGAGCACACCGACCACCACCGAATCGGCCATCTGGGCGGTCGCCACCGCGGCCACGAAACCACTCACCGCCACCACGGCCATGCCCGCCACAATCCACGGCGTCCGTCGACCGCTCCGATCGGAGCCGAACCCGGCATGGACGCGGCTCAACTGCACGACGTAGTGGCCTGCCACGAGCGCGCCAGGAATCGCGGCGGCGAGTCCGAGCTCCACGATCATCACGCGATTCAGGACCGACGTGATGAGCACGATGACGGCACCGAGGCTGGCCTGCACCAGACCGAGGCGCGCGATCTGTGACCACCCGAAGGGCGTCATGGCGAGACCCCCGCGCGCAAGCCGACCGCACTCACCAACATGCCGAGCACATAGAGCAGGATCCCGGTCGCGTTGTACCAGGGCGCCAGCGCGCGAGGATCGGTGAGCAGCCGGCGCATCAGCGGGAGCTGGGCGATGATCAGCGTCGCGTGCAAGACGATCGCCCACATCGGCACTACCGGGGCCGCGATCAGCAGCGCCGCCACCTGGAAAACGAGCATGACCAGGCACGCAAAGCGCGCTGCACGCTCGGGGCCAAGTTGCACGGGCAACGAACGCACGCCGAGCAGGCGATCGCCTTCGATCGCCTTGAAATCATTGAGCGTCATGATTCCGTGCCCGCCGAGCGAGTAGCAGAGGGCGAGGAGCAGGGAGCGTCCCGGGGGCGTGGCACCGCCAAGGGCGACCGCATGCCCTGTCACCCACGCGAGCCCTTCATAGCTCAGGCCCACCGCAAGGTTGCCCCACCAGCCATTGAGCTTGAGCCGGAACGGCGGGGCGCTGTAGGCCCAGGCCAGGATGAGCCCGACGCCGGTGGCGGCGGCACCGAACGGGCCGAGTTGCCACCCCGCCAGCGCGGCGAGCGCCGACCACCCAATGGCAATCGCGAGCCCCCACTGTCCGGGGATGCGGCCCGAGGGAATCGGGCGGTTCGGTTCGTTGATCGCATCAACGTGCCGGTCATACCAATCGTTGACAGCCTGACTGGCACCACACACCAACGGGCCGGTGACCAGGGCGCCCAGCAACAAGAGGCCGACGTGGGTGCCCAGCGCGACGCCTGACGCCACCAGCCCGCAACCGAACGCCCACATCGGGGGAAACCAGGTCACCGGCTTGAGCAGGGTCAGGATGGCCAACGGTTCCGGCAGACCGGTGGTACGGTGCACCGTGGGCGGGACATCCGGCACTGTCACGTCAGCTTGACGGTCGGGGGCGCGGCCCGCCGCGGGCGAGGGGACGGCCGTGGTCATGCCGATGGGGAGGGGTCGCTGGGTTCGGAGCGGGGACCGTCCCCGCCAAGATTGTAGCGGCGCAACTTCACGTAGAGGCTTTGGCGCGAGACGCCGAGCACCTCGGCCGCCGAGGTGCGATTCTGGTCGGTGAGCTCGAGAGCGGACTCCACGAAGTGGCGCTCCACCAGGTCCGTCGTGTCGCGCACCAGATCGGGGAGCGAGACGCGCCCGACGAGCGACGTGAGCTGCTCGACGGCGCGGGTCAGATCGCGCGCACCCTGTGGCCCGGCGGCAAGCCGCCGGCCCACGTCGCGCAGAATGATCCCGACGACCGGATCGACACTTTCGCCGGTGATCGCCGCCGAGACTTCGACCTCTGCGCCGCTGCCATACTCGCCGCGGACCGAGGTCGAGAAGAGCCGCGCCACGCCGTGTTCCCGCAGGGTCGAGAGGAGAACCGGCAGATCGGCGCCGGGGCGTCCCACCCACCGCGAGAGTGGCTCACCCCGCACCTGGTCTTCGGCGGCGAGCTGCGCCAGGTCGAGGAAGCCGCGGTTGGCGATCAGGATCCGCCCCTCCAGATCGCAGACCACGACGCCGTCCGGGACGACGTCGACCACGCTCGCGAGCTGCCCGCCGTCGGCCAACCCCCCTCCCCCACTCGCGCTTTCGGCGACGGGCATCATCCGCACCAGGAAAAGTGCGGTGCCATCCTGGCGGACCAACGACGCGCCCAAAGCGATCGCCGTCCCGCTCACCGCCTGGACGCGCATGTCCTCGGATCGCCCCGACGTCCGGACCCCGGCGAGCATCTCCTGGATCTCGGCCGTGGATTCGGGCGTGAAATCAATCGGAAAGATGCGACCGACCAACCGCTTCGCGGGAAGCGCCAGCAGGCGACCAACCGCGGGATTGGCATCGACGATCTTGAGCGTTCCCGCGTCGATCACCAGGACCGCCTCCGAGGACAACTGGAACAGCAGGCGGTAGCGCGTCTCGATGTGGCGCATCCGCCAGTAGTCGCGTTCCATGGCCTGCTGGGCCTCGACCAGTCGCTGCTGCAGCGAGGAGAGGGTGCGCAGATCCCGGCCCAGGGCGACGCAGTCGTTGGCCGCCGTGAGTCGCACGACCGTGTAGGCCATCGGGAGATCCACCCCATGCGACGACGGATGGTTCACCTGACGCCGCCGGGACGCGCCCTTGGCGGCTGCCTCGGCGAGCATCTCGCGGACCTTCACGCGACTCTCCGCGGTGACGATCCGACCCCACTCCTGCCCCAACCACTCCTTCGCTTCCTCGAGGCCGGGCTCCGTGCCCCCGATGCTGATGTCGCGCACGATCCCGCGGGGATCGAGGATCAGGGCGAGGTCGGCGCTGGCAGTGATGACGGCGGCGAGCACGTCCGCGTCGATGGGGCCGATGGCGGCAAGCCGAGCATCGAACGTGCGGGCGGCGTCGTCGACCGTGGTCACGAGATCACATCC
>JBBRGR010000279.1:0-3706 GCA_038223815.1 Gemmatimonadales bacterium | reverse complement strand
CAGCGCTTCGTCTCGCGCCCCGTGGACGTGCGCATCGAGCGCTGCGACACCGTCTGCACCACCGAGTATGCAGCAGGGGAAGTGCTCCGCATCCCGATGGCGCATGGCGAGGGTCGGTTCGCCGCCGATGCCGAGACCCTGGCCGCCTTGGAAGGCGACGGCCGCATCGTGCTGCGGTATGTGGCGGTCCCCGGAGCCGATGCACCGCACAATCCGAATGGCTCGGCCAGCGACATTGCCGGTATCTGCAATGCCGCGGGGACCGTGGTCGGGTTCATGCCCCACCCGGAACGACTGGCGGATGCGGCGCTCGGTTCCGACGCCGGCCATCGCTTCTTCACGTCCTTGATCGGGCGCTACGCCCGCACCGGGGTGGCGGCATGACCGAGGTGCTGCACGCCGAGGCGTTCCCCGGCGAACGTCCCGTGACGCCCGACGTGGTGGCCGAGCACAAGCTCAACGCCACGGAGTACGCTGCGATCCTCGCGCTCCTTGGACGGACGCCGACGCTGACCGAGTTGGGGATCTTCTCCGCCCTCTGGTCGGAGCATTGCTCGTACAAGCACACCAAGCCGGTGCTGCGCCGCTTCCCCACCGAGGGCCCGCAGGTCGTGCAGGGTCCGGGCGAGAATGCCGGCGTCCTCCGCCTCCCGGAGGGGTGGGCCGTCGCCTTCAAGATCGAATCGCACAACCACCCCAGCGCCGTCGAGCCCTACCAAGGTGCCGCCACCGGCGTGGGCGGCATCCTGCGCGATGTCTTCACCATGGGCGCCCGCCCGGTCGCGGTCCTGAATTCGCTCCGGCTCGGGCCATTGGAGGAGCCGCGCAATCGATGGCTCTTCGCCGGTATTGTGAAAGGGGTCGGGGACTACGGCAATTGTGTCGGAATTCCCACGCTGGGCGGTGAGGTCTGTTTCGCACCGGGCTACAGCGGCAATCCACTTGTCAATGCCATGGCGGTTGGCTTGTTGCGCGAGGCGGACCTCATCACCGCCAGGGCGCATGGGGTCGGCAACATCCTCCTCGCGGTGGGCGCACGCACCGGGCGGGACGGGATCCACGGCGCGTCCTTCGCATCGGAAGATCTGACGGCCGAGAGCGAGAAGCGCCGACCCCAGGTCCAGGTTGGCGATCCCTTCACGGAGAAGTTGCTTCTCGAAGCATCGCTGGAGCTGATCACCGGCAATTTCATCGTGGCGATTCAGGACATGGGAGCCGCTGGGCTGACGTCCTCGTCGGCTGAAATGGCGGCGCGCGGCGGCGTGGGGGTCGTGGTGGACACTTCCAAGGTACCGACCCGCGAGCCCGGCATGACGCCGTACGAGATCATGCTCTCCGAGTCGCAGGAACGGATGTTGGTGGTGGCCGAGCCGCATCGGATCGCGGAGATCCAGTCGGTCTGCCGGAAGTGGGAACTCGACGCCACACCCATCGGGCACGTCACGGATGATGGCATCTTCCGGATCGTGCATGACGGACGGACCGTCGCCGCGATCCCTGGCCAGGAACTCGTCGAGGGCTGCCCGATCTACACCCCCCGGGCGGCGGAATCCGCCGAGGCTGTTGCGCGTCGGATGCGCTCGCCGATCGCGGAGCCGCCCACCCTGGTCGAGGCGCTCGAGCGGCTCCTCGACGCACCGACCATCGCATCGAAGCGCTGGGTCTTCGAGCAATTCGACTCGACCGTGCGCGCGGGGAGCGCCGTGCTGCCTGGCGGCGATGCCGGCGTCCTGCGCGTCGCGGATACCACCTTCGGACTCGCCATGACCGTGGACTGCAATGCGCGCCACGTCCTGCTCGATCCGTTTGAGGGAGGCAAGGGCGCGGTCGCCGAGGCTGCGCGCAACATCGCCTGCACCGGGGCCCGGCCGCTGGGCATCACCGACTGCCTCAACTTCGGCAACCCCGAGAAGCCCGACATTTTCTTCCAGTTCACCGAGGCGTGCCGCGGGATCAGCGAGGCCTGCGTTGCCTTCAATACCCCGGTGACCGGGGGCAACGTTTCGCTCTACAATCAGAACCCGCACGGGGCGATCGATCCGACACCGACGATCGGCATGGTCGGCCTGCTCGCGGATATCACCACGGCGGTCCCATCGCACTTCGAGCGCGCCGGCGATGCGATCCTCCTTCTCGGGCGCACGGCGGGCCACCTCGGCGGTTCCGCCTATTGGGCGGAGGTGCTCGATGCGGTGGTCGGCGCACCGCCGCCGGTGGACCTGACGGCGGAGCGCGCGTTGCAGGAAGTCCTGATCGGGGCGGCCGAGGCACGCCTGATGCGGTCGGCCCACGACCTCAGCGATGGCGGCCTCGCGGTAGCCCTGGCCGAATGTTGCATCGGGGGGCCCTGGGCGACCACGACCTACGGTGCGACGGTGGACCTCGGCCAGCATGAGCCGGGTACCGGCGACGAGGGCTATCTCTTCGGCGAAGACGGGGCGCGTGCGATCATCTCGTGCGACCCCTCCCACGTCGCGGCTCTGCAGCAACTCGCCGCCACCCATGGCGTCCCGGCCCACTACCTCGGACTCGTCGGGGAGGCAGGAGGTGACGTGGTGATCCAGCGGGAGGCGCGTCGCTGGGCATGGAAAACTGCTGCGCTCCGCAGGGTGCACCTTGAGGCGATCCCCCGCCGGATGGCGGCAGCGGTCGCCTCGACCGGAGAGGAGTGAACGATGTGCGGTGTCATCGGTGTCTCCGGCGTCCCTGATGCCTCGCGCGTCGCCTACCTCGGCCTCTACGCGCTGCAGCACCGTGGGCAGGAAAGCGCCGGGATCATGGCGACCGACCACGACTCGGGCGCGCGGATTCATCGCGCGATGGGATTGGTCGCCGACGCATTCTCCGAGCAGGCGCTGGAGGGCCTGCCCGGTGACGTGGCGATCGGGCACACGCGCTATTCGACCTCGGGCAGCACCGTGCTGGCCAACGCCCAGCCGTTCATGGTGAACTACCACGCCGGAGCACTCACAGTCGCGCACAACGGGAATCTCGTCAACGCCGACGCGCTCCGGGAGCGCCTGGTCCGCGATGGGGCAATCTTCGCCTCCACCAGCGATACCGAAGTCCTCATCCACCTGATTGCCCGATCGGCCGCGCCAACGGTCGAGGGGCAGATCCGTGATGCCCTGGAGCAGGCGGATGGCGCCTACTCGCTGGTCATCGGCGTCGGGCGTGCGCTCTACGTGGCCGTGGACGCTCGCGGCTTCCGGCCGCTCTTCGTGGCGCGGGTCGGCGGGGGCCGTGTGGTCTCGTCCGAGACCTGTGCGCTCGATCTGGTGGGAGCCACCGACGTCCGCGAATTGCAGCCGGGGGAATTCCTGCGCCTCGAGGAGGGTGAGATCACCGATCTCGCGCCCCTCGCTCCGCGACGCGTCACGCGGTGCATCTTCGAACTGGTGTACTTCTCGCGACCGGACTCGACCATTTTCGGCGAATCGGTCGATCGGGTCCGTCGCGAACTCGGTCGGCAGCTGGCACGCTTTCATCCCGTCGCCGGAGCGGATGTGGTCTTCTCGGTCCCCGACTCGGCAAACGTCATGGCCCTCGGCTACTCCGAAGTGACCGGTGTGAAGCTGGAACACGGCCTCATCCGCAATCACTATGTCGGACGCACCTTCATCAACCCGACGCAGGCGCTGCGTGTCGAGAAGGTGAAGATCAAGTTCAATGCGGTCCACGAGGTCATCGCCGGGAAGTCGGTCGT
>JBBRGR010000278.1:0-3711 GCA_038223815.1 Gemmatimonadales bacterium | reverse complement strand
CTCGCCGCTCGGGCTACCCCGCGACGACCGGGGCGTCCCGCGCGACTTCGTGGAGGCGGGCACCCCCGCCGGTTCCACGACCACGGCGGCGGTTGGCGCCATGGGACGCGTTGGCCCGACCTCGCCGGACAACCGGGAGTGGCGTCCCTCCTTCCCGGAAGCGGCCGGCCGCTGCGTGGAAATTCCGGATCTCGGTACCAACGCCGACGGCACGCCCGTCCTCGCGACCGTGATCGGTCGTGTCCTGCAGGAGGACAAGCGTACCCCCCTCGACGGTGCCCATCTGGTGATCGTGGGTACCAGTTTTGCGACGTTCAGCAACGCCAATGGCGAGTACCGTCTGGAGTTCGACCCTAAATTGCTGGAGCGGTGCCGAGTGCAGTATGTGCGCGTCGTTCGCGCAGGGTTCAGTGCGCAGATGCTGACGTTGGCGATCGGGCAGCGCGTGGCGAGCGACGACGTCGTGCTGCGACGCCGATGACCGCGCCCGAACGACCGCTCTGGACGCCAGACCCGACGCGCGCGGCCTCCTCCCATCTCGCCCGCTTCATCGCGGCGCGGCGTGCTGAGGGGGTGCCCTTGCCCGACGCCACCGCGCCGGAGGCCTTCGCCGCACTGCACACCTGGTCGGTGACCGATCCGGCAGCATTCTGGGCCGCAGTCTGGCGCGATGGCGGGGTGATCGCCGACGTCGGCGAGGCGGGGCGGGCGTGGGAGCAGGTGGTGGTCGGCCTCGAGCGCATGGCGCCGCCGGATCCGTTGCACGGCCCGCGCTGGTTCCCGGGCGCACGACTCAATTTTGCTGAAAATCTGTTGCGCGATGACGGACCCTCGCCCGCCCTCGTCTGCTGGGACGAACGCGGACCAATTGGCGAGCTCAGCCGACGTGACCTGCGTGCGCAGGTCGCGCGGGCGTCCGCGGGGCTGCGCGCGCGCGGCGTCGGGCCGGGTGACCGCGTCGCCGGCTGGCTCCCCAACATTGCGGAAGCGGTCGTCGCCATGCTGGCCACTGCATCCCTCGGCGCCGTCTGGACATCGTGCTCGCCCGACTTCGGCGTCGAGGGTATTGTTGATCGCTTCGGGCAGACGGCGCCGACGGTGCTCTTCTTCTGCGATGCGTACGGCTACGGCGGGAAGGTGCACGATTGCTCCGCGAGGGCGCTGGAACTCCTGCCCCGGCTGCCTTCCGTGCGCCACGCCGTCATGGTCTCGTATCGGGGGAGTGGCCGAGCCCCGGACGATCCTCGATGCATGACTTGGGGCGAGCTGCTCGGCGAGGGGACGCCCCCGCCGCTCACATTCCATCGCGCGCCATTCGACCATCCGCTCTACGTCCTCTATTCCTCCGGCACGACGGGACTCCCGAAGTGCATGGTGCACGGGGCGGGCGGGACGCTGCTCCAGCATATCAAGGAACACCGACTGCACGGTGATCTCCGCGCTGGGGAGCGGCTCTTCTACTTCACCACCTGCGGCTGGATGATGTGGAACTGGCTCGTCAGCGGACTCGCCGTCGGCGCCACCCTGGTGCTCTATGACGGTGCGCCCATGCCGACGCATGATCCCGGGATCCTCTGGCGCCTCGCCGCCGAGGGCGGAGTCCATGTCTTCGGGACGAGTGCGAAGTACCTCGCGCTGGCGGAGAAGATGGCGCTCGCACCGGCGGAGGCGTTCGACCTCAGTGCGCTCCGCACCGTGTATTCCACCGGGAGCCCGCTGGCCGCAGAGTCCTTCGACTGGGTGGCCCGTGCGGTCGGGCCGGTGCAGCTGGCGAGCATTTCCGGCGGGACCGATATCGTCTCGTGCTTTGTCCTCGGCAATCCGTTGACGCCGGTGTACCGTGGGGAGATCCAGGGCGCTGGACTCGGCATGGCCGTGGCGATCTTTGACGAGACTGGTGGCCCGGTCCCCGATGGCGAATCGGGTGAACTGGTGTGCACTCGGCCCTTCCCGTCCATGCCGGTGAGCTTCTGGCACGACCCGGACGGGCGCCTCTATCGCGCCGCCTACTTCTCGGACTACGACGGCGTCTGGCGTCACGGTGACTGGATCGTGCGGACGCCGGGCGGTGGGTACCGGATCACGGGGCGGAGCGACGCCACGCTCAATCCCGGCGGGGTCCGGATCGGGACCGCCGAGATCTATCGGCAGGTCGAGTCCATCGGCGAGGTGCTGGAGAGCCTGGTGATCGGCCAGCGGATCCCGGGGAGCACCGATGGTGACGTGCGCGTGGTGCTCTTCGTGCGGCTGCGGGACGGGGTTACCCTCGATGCCGCGCTCGCCGAGCGGATTCGCCGGCGGATTCGCGAGGGCGCCTCACCGCACCATGTGCCCCGGGTCGTCCTCAGCGTCCAGGATATCCCCCGGACACGGAGCGGCAAGCTGAGCGAATTGGCGGTCCGCGACCTGGTGGAGGGACGGCCGGTCCGGAACACGGGAGCATTGGCGAATCCGGAGGCGCTGGACGAGTTTCGCGGTCGCCCGGAACTGCAGTGACGGACCACGGCCGCCTGGCGTGGAGGGCGCACAGCGCCCTCACCGCTCCCCGACGGGGTGATTACCTTCAGGATTGATGTCTGCCCCCATTCGGAGGCCCGCATGCCGACCGCCACGACCCAGCCTGGCCTGACGACGACCCGTGCCCCGTTCATCGAGCAGGCGCAGGCCGAGGGACGGCTGTACATCGCCCAGCCCTACGATCTCTACACCGAGGCCAATCACGACGTCTGGCGTCGCCTCTATGCGCGCATGGGAGAGCGCTGGACGAAATATGCAAACCATCGGTTCCTGGAGGGGCTTGAGACCCTCTGCCTCGATCCCGAGCGGGTGCCGCGTCTTGAGGATGTGAATCGCTTCATGGCGCCGCTGACCGGCTTTCGTGCCAAGGCCGTGAGTGGCTATGTGCCGGCCTATCTCTTCTTTGACTGTTTGCGGCAGCGCGAATTCCCGACGACGATCACGATCCGCGACGGCGAGGTCCTCGACTATCTCCCCGAGCCGGACATCTTCCACGACATCGCCGGCCACGTCCCGATGCACACCGACAAGGCCTTCGCAGACACCCTGGTGATGTTCGGGGAATGCGCCCGGGCGGCCGCCCAGCGCGTTGCCATGATCGAGGACGAGCGCGAGCAGGTGCAGGTGCTCACCTCCGTGATCAAGGCGATGGCCCGCTTCTTCTGGTTCACGATCGAATTCGGCGTGATGCGCGGGAGCACCCCCGGCGAGCTGAAGGTCTACGGCAGCGGACTGCTCTCGTCCTACGGCGAGATCGCCCACGCCATCGACTCGCCGGCCGTGCAGCGCTTCCCGTTGCAGCTCGAATGGGTGGTCAATCAGTCCTTCGAGATCGACCGCTATCAACCGCTGCTCTTCGTGGTCGATTCCTTCGACCATCTGTATGCCGAGATCGAGCGGCTGATCGCCTGGGTGAAGGAGGGGCGACTGGACCATGTCGCGCCCGGGGAGCCTGCGATCAGCGAGGCCGATCTCCGCTCGTTTCTCGTGGTGGCTGAGGCCTCGTGAACCGCCGCGCTCCGCGCCCCGGGCACCGGCGCACCGGTCCGGGATGGTGGGGACGTCACGCCCATTCCCCGTCTGCCCTTTGTCTGTGACCAGGAGTTCCTGATGACCGCCACCATGCCGCAGCATGCCGTCCCCGAGGCACACGACGCCTTCCCGATCCACGGTACCGACTACATCGAGTACTGG
>JBBRGR010000277.1:0-3713 GCA_038223815.1 Gemmatimonadales bacterium | reverse complement strand
CCGTGAACCCCGCCGTCGCGCCACCGGACAGCGCGATCTCCTCGGCGGTCCGCTTCATGTTGGCGAAGATCGTCCGACGCTGCACGGCATCGAAGGTCCGGATGGTGCCGATCATCACCACGCTGTCAGGAATGATGTTGCTGCGGATACCGCCGTTGATGGCGCCAACGGTGATGATTGCCGGTATCGCCGTGATGTCGATCTGGCGGCTGATGATCGTTTGCAGACCCATCACGATCTGCGAGCCGATGACGATCGGGTCGACACCCGCCCACGGCGCGGCGCCATGCGTCTGGCGACCACGCACCGTGAGCGTGAACGAGTTCGATGCCGCCAGCAGCGGTCCGACGCGATAGCCCACCGAGCCGAGCGGCCCCGGAAACACATGCAAGCCGAAGATGGCGTCGACCTGTGGCGATTCCAGCACGCCCTCGCGGATCATCGGCGCTGCCCCGCCCTCTCCGTTCGGCGCCCCTTCCTCGGCCGGCTGAAAGATGAACTTCACCGTGCCCGGCAACGACGCCTTCATCCCTGCCAGCACCTCGGCAGCCCCCATCAGCACGGCCACGTGGTTGTCGTGACCGCAGGCATGCATCACGCCCACCGACTGACCCCGATAGGTGCCGCGCACCTTCGACTTGAATGGCACATCCACCAGTTCTTCCACGGGCAGTGCATCCATGTCGGCACGCAACGCCACCACCGGCCCCGGCTTGCCACCGCGCAGCACACCGACCACGCCATGGCCACCCACGCCGGTCTTCACCTCGATGCCCAGTGCCCTGAGGTGCGCCGCGACGAGTGCCGCCGTGCGTACCTCGTCGCCTGACAGTTCCGGATGTTCGTGGATGTCCCGACGCCAGGCCACGACCTTGGGCATCACCATCGTGGTCCGCCGCGCGATCTCATCATGCATCGCCGTGGTGCTCACCGCGCGCTGCGCACCGGCCACCGGTACCAGCGTTCCGGCCATCACCGCACCGGCCAGAAAAGTCAGAGTCGTGATCCGCATGCGCGCTTGGGCTCAGGGTGACGTCTAGGTCGCTTACCGAGAATCATGCATACGCGTCCAGGCAACGGCAACGGCTGAACGCAAAGGCGCAAAGGCGCAAAGGCGCAATGAACTGCTACTGATTTGCGAACAGCATCTGCCGCAGCTGATGCAGTTGCAGTTTCCTTCAAAAGTGCATCACATATCGCGAGTGGAGCATTGCCCGTGGATGGTAGTTTTGCGCCCTTGCGTCTTTGCCCCTTTGCGTTGATCCGTTGCGGTTCGAAATCAGCGCGTGATGTAGCGAGTGGCCGCAGGAGCAATGCCGACGGCGCGGCACTTGGCGCGGAAGCCGGCACCGTGGTCCACCGGACGCCCCGTTTCGTCCTGCCACTGATGCACCATCTCGTGCAGCAGCGTGTGGATCGCTTCGGGCCAGCCATCCCGGCGGATGTGGCGGTGCGATATCACGATCTCGCCATGGCCGCCGTTGTGCGAGCGCAGCGAATAGTGACCGAGCCGGCGCGCGAGGCGGCGGGACACCAGAATCTCGAGATGCGTGAGCGCGCCGCCGAAGTGTTCGAGATTGAACTGCGCGTGCAGGGTCGTGAGCCGAGCGGCCATCGGCGTGTCGGCGGGGTGTTGCGCAGCGGGGCGACGGGTGGCCGGACGGATCGGCACCGGATACGCCACGATGGCCGCGCGCGCGGCCGCGCGCCTGGTTCGATTGCGCGAGGTGGCGAAGGTGGCGATCGCCGCGTGAACGTCCGGTGGTGCCTCGACGAATCCGGCGTGCACACGCAATACGCCGCCCGCCACGCTCACCATCGTGCGTCGGTTCTGCGTGAACACCACGCGCTCCACGCCACGCAGTCCACTGGCGCGTAGTTGGTGCAGAAAGCGATCGGCATCGAGTGGCACGAGGCGTTCCCGATCAGCAGACGGCGTGCACGACGCTGCAGGCTCGCGCGATGGCAATGCAGCCGGACCAGGCGACGGCGGCGGCGGCGGAACGCGCTGCGTCAGCTCAGGCGCTGGTGCCGTCACTTCGAACAGGCCGAGCTGACCGGGATCGCGCGCGAGTCGCCGCGCCAGCCATGCGATCACCGCGCGAAGACCTTCACCGGGCCCGGACCGAACCGTCGTGCCCCGGGCTCCCAGATCCATGTCACGATGTGGATCTCATCGTCAGTGATGTCGATGCAATTCACGCTCGACGGCCGGCCACCGCGCGAGCGGCTGCTGACGGTGCCGGCGGTGGAGATCACGGTGCCCTTCTTCGTGTGCTCCACGAAGTGGATCGCCTCCTGGTGGTCATGCCCGCACAGCACCAGGTCCATGTCCATCTCGGCGAACGCACCGAGCACCTTCTTCGTGTGCTTGAGCCCGTGCCGCTGGCTCAGCTCACCGCGCACGGGATTGTGATGCATCACCACCACGCGCGCCGCACCGGGCGGCGTGGCCTCGGCGCGTGTGCGCAGCCGCTCCAGTTGCGCGCGCGTCACGTCACCCAGCACGCTCAGGTCGCGCATGTTCCACGTCAGCGTGCGGCGAGTGATTCCGTGGCTGGTATTGAGTCCCATCAGCCGAGCCCCGGGCACGTCGAGCACCGGCTCGATGTCGTCATCGATGAAAGTGCGGTAGTCGGCGTAGAGCGCACTCGAGTCACCAATCCCCAGCGGCGCATTCCACCACGCCACGTCGTGATTACCAGGCACGACGATCGTCTCGCTCACGCGACGCGTATCACGCAGAAAAGCCGCCGCGCGCTGAAATTCTCCTGACCGCGCGCGCTGACTCACGTCGCCGCTGATCGCCACGACATCGAAGCGCTCATCGGCGATCAACGCTTCCATGGCATCGATCTGCAACGGCACGGCCGGGCGGCCGAAGTGCAGATCGGAGACGTGCAATATCCGGGTCACGCGGTCGGGCCTCTCAGAGTCGGGCGATGATGGCGTCGGCAAACTGCGACGTGCTGGCGGTGCCGCCAAGATCGCGCGTCAGCATCTGCTTCTCATCGATCACCGCGTGCAGTGCCGCACGGATACGCTCGGCGCGCACGGTGTCATCGAGATGATCGAGCATCAGGCAGGCCGCCAGGATCAGTGCTCCCGGATTCGCGATGCCCTTGCCGGCGATGTCGGGTGCCGTGCCGTGCACCGCCTCGAAGATCGCGGCCGTCGGCCCGATGTTCGCCCCCGGCGCGAGCCCGAGGCCGCCCACCAACCCGGAAACCAGATCCGAGAGAATGTCGCCGAAAAGATTCGTCGTGACGATGACGTCGAAGTTCTCCGGCTTGAGCACCAGCATCATCGCCATCGCATCGATGATGCGGTCCTCGAACTGCACGCGTCCTGCGTATTCCTTGGCGATCTCGCGACCGACATCGAGGAACAGGCCCTGCGTGTACTTGAGGATGTTCGCCTTGTGCACCAGCGTCACCTTCTTGCGGCCATGCTTCACGGCATACTCGAACGCGTAGCGGATCGCGCGTTCCGAACCGAAGCGCGTGATCAGCGCCACACTCTCCGCCGCCGCCTTCGGATCGTCACCGATGCGGATGTAATGCTCGGCGCCATAGTACAGCCCCTCGAGGTTCTCGCGGATGATCACGATGTCGACCTTCTCGAAGCGGCCGCCGTGCAGGATCACGTGCGCGGGGCGGACGTTGGCATACAGGTCGAAGGTCTTGCGCAGGGCGACGTTCACCGAGCGGTAG
>JBBRGR010000276.1:0-3716 GCA_038223815.1 Gemmatimonadales bacterium | reverse complement strand
TGGCCGACGATCAGCCGGCGCACGTCGCCATCGCTGGCACCCAGCGCCACGCGCACCCCGATTTCCCTGGTGCGCTGCCGGGCCGAGAAGGACACCACGCCGTAGAGGCCGATCGCCGCCAGCACCAGCGCCAGTCCGGCGAACGTGGTGGAGAGCGCGAGCAGGAACCTGGTCGGGGCCATCGCTTCGTCGACCCAGGACGTGAGGGTCGACAGGTCGGCGACCGGCACGTCGCGGTCCAGCGCGGTGACCTCGGTACGGATCCGCGGGATGAGGCTGGCGGGATCCGAGGCGGTCCGCACCACGTAGGTGACCGGCAGAAACGCCTGGAGGACATACGGCACATAGATCGTCTCCCGGCCCTCCGCCGCGAGGGACGTCGAGCGCACGTTCGCGACCACGCCCACGATGGTCACGGGAATCCGCTCCATCGTGAAAGTCTTCTCGCTGAAATGATCGATGAGGATCTGCGCGCCCAGCGGATTCTCCTTGCCGAAGACCTTCGCCGCGAACTTCGCATCCACGATCGCGACGTCCAGGGCCTGGTCCTCGTTGTCGGAGCGGACAAAGGTGCGGCCGGACGCCAGCGCAATCTTCATCGTCTCGAAGTAGCCCGGCATCACGGCTCTGAAGTCCGCCTTGTTGGTGCGATACTGGTCGTCCGTCTCCCCGATCTTGCCGTACGAGCCGACCGAGTATTGCTCGCCGCCGGCCAGCGGCAGGGGGGTGACACCGCCCACGGCCTCGACCCCCGGAATGGCGCCGAGGCGATCCTCCAGCTGGTTGAGGAACGAGGCCCGCGACTGGGACGTCAGGTACTTCACGAACGGGATCGGCACGTTGATCGTCACGACGTTCTTCGCTTCGAACCCGGGATTCACTTTCTGGATCGCGGCGAAGCTGCGCACCATGAGTCCTGCCCCGATCAGGAGGACCATTGACAGCATCACCTCGCTGACCACGAGCACCGTGCGGAGCTTGTTGCCCCTGGCCCCGCCGGTATCGGTGCCGCGGTCCCGGAGCCCGGTGGCCAGGTTCCCCCGGACCGCGCGGAGCGCGGGTGCCAGGCCGAACAGGATCGCGGCCACCACGGCAACCGCCGCCGCGAACGCGAAGGTGCGCCCGTCGAGGGACACGCTGTCGATCCGCGGCAGGTTGGCCGGGCTGAACGCCTTGATCACCCGGATCCCCTGCCACGCGAGGACCAGTCCGAGCGCCGTGCCGGCGAGGGCGAGCACCAGGCTCTCGGTGAGCATCTGCGCCACGATACGGGCCCGGCCGCTCCCGAGCGCCGCGCGCACCGCGATCTCGCGGACGCGCTCGGAGGCCCGTACCAGGAGCAGGTTTCCGATATTGGCGCACGCGATCAGCAGCACGAAGCCCACCGCGCCGAGGAGTGCCACCAGCGCCGGCCGGACGTGCTCGACCACGTCCTGGTGCATGCCGGCCACCACGACCTGGAGGTCCTGGGTCTTGTGGAACTGGTGGACCTCCCGCAGCCGGGTGGCAATGCGGTTCATGTCTTCCTGGGCCTGCGCCTGGGTCACGCCGGGCTTGAGCCGGGTTACCACGGTGAGCCAGGCGGCCTGTCGCTCGAACTCGCCGATATTGCTCGGCAGGACACCCCAGGCATCGATGTTGGCCGGCATGGCGGCGTCCGCGGGCAGGTAGATGCGGAAGTCCCGGGGGAGCACCCCGACCACCAGCGAGCCCCACCCGTCCATCATGATGGTCTTGCCAACGACCGACGAGTCGCCGCCGAAGCGGCGCTGCCAGAGGCCGTAGCTCAGGACCACCTTGTTGGGCGGGAGCTTGGCGTCGGGGTTGCCAAACATCTTGGGATCCATCGGGAAGGCGTCTTCCGCGACGTGGGTCCGTCCCAGAATCGGCCGGACCCCGAGAAGCTCCAGCATGTTCCAGGTGACGTAGGCGTTGGTGATCCGCTCCGGCGGTCCTTCTCCGGTGAGCGTCCCGGGAACCGCCATCGCCCCTGCGAACCCGGTAAACCGCGTCGCCTCGGCCTGGAAGTCCTTCATGTCGGGTCCCGAGACGAGCGCGCGATTCACGTTGGTCTTGGGAAGCCGGGTCCAGATGAACGCCAGCTCCTCCGGGTTCTTGAACGGCAGGGTGCGGAACAACACGGCATTTGCTACGCTGAAGATCGCGACGTTGCTGCCGATGCCCAGGGCCAGCGTGAGCAGGATGACGCCGGTGAAGAGCGGCCTCCTCGCGAAGGAGCGGAGGGCGTACTTCAGGTCCCGAAGAAAGTCTCGAGTCATGGTGCACGAAGATACGGGACGATGCGCCGGACGGGAACCGCTACGGCCGGAGTGAACTCGGAGCCCGACGAGACCCTCACTGTCCGCCTGTCCGACTGTCCGACTGTCCGTCCCCTTCCCCTTGACATTCGATGTATACGGCGTGATCATATACCTCGACCTTCGATGGGACAGTCGATGCCGAAGCCCGCCCACGACCTCCTCCAGGGCACCCTCGACCTCCTCATGCTCAAGGCCCTGAGCTGGGGGCCGGCCCACGGCTACTCCGTGGCTCGCTGGATCGAGCGCCTCACCGCCGACGCCCTCACCGTCGGGGAAGGCTCCCTCTACCCCGCCCTGCACCGGCTCGAGGAGCGGGAGTGGATCACCTCCGAGTGGCGGGTCACCGAGAACAACCGCCGCGCCAAGTTTTACCGGCTCACCCCCCGGGGCCGACAACAGCTTCGCGCCGAGACGGCCAACTGGCAGGGGTTCGTCGAGGCGGTGTCCAAGGTGCTCAAGACCACCGAGCAGCCTGACTGAGCATGGACATCAAGCGAGACGTGGACGACGAGCTGCGCTTTCACCTCGAGATGCACCAGCGGGACCTCCAGGCCGCGGGACGGGACTCGGGGCAGGCAAAGGAAGAGGCGGAGCGGCGCTTCGGCGAGCTCCAGCGGGTTCGCGAAGCCTGTATCGCCATCGACACCAGGCGCCGGGAGCGGGTCCACCGGCGGGAGGTATTGGGAGACATGTTCCAGGATCTTCGCTTTGCCCTGCGTACCCTCCGCAAGAGCCCCGGGTTCACGCTGGTCGCCGCGCTCTGCATCGGGCTCGGCGTCGGCGTCACCACCACGATCCTGAGCGCGGTCCACGCGATCCTGATCCGCCCACTGCCCTATCCGAAGGCCGACGAGCTCGTCGCGGTCTACGCGCGCTTGACCCGCGGGGGCACCGTCGAGGGCGGCATCAACATCTCCTGGGAGGACTACACCTCCTGGCGAGACGACAGCCGCAGCTTTTCCACGATCGGGATGTACACCTGGAACGCGCTCGCCTTCGCGGGTGAGGGAGCGCCCGAGCGCGTCGAGGCTGCCACCATCACCGCCAATCTCTTCCCGCTGCTCGGCGTCACCCCCATGCTGGGCCGCGGCTTCCTCCCGGAGGAGGAGCACAAGGGCAGTAACCGCGTGATCATCCTGGGGCACGACCTCTGGCGGCGCCGCTTCGGCAGCGATCGCTCGATCATCGGGCGCACCGTGTCGGTGGACGGACTACCGCTGCAGGTGCTCGGAGTGATGGGTCCCGGGTTCGCCTTTCCCGACCGCGGAGAAGCGTGGGTTCCGATTCCCATCGAGGAGTTCGCCATCGGCCGGGGCAATCGCGGCTACGCCGGCGCGATTGGCCGGCTCCGCGCCGGCGTCACCGTCGCCGAGGCACAGCGCGACCTCGACGTCA
>JBBRGR010000275.1:0-3723 GCA_038223815.1 Gemmatimonadales bacterium | reverse complement strand
GGAGCCGTACTCGACGATCAGCGCCACCACGCGCTGTGCGTTGTGGATGGCGGCGTCCACCTTGAGCCGATTGCGGATAATGCTGGCGTCGGCGAGGAGTCGCGCGCGGTCGGCCTCGCCGTAGGCGGCGACGAGATGGGGGGCGAAGCCGTCGTACGCGCGGCGGAAGCCCTCGCGCTTCTTCAGGATCGTCTCCCACGAGAGCCCGGCCTGGTTGATCTCGAGGATCATCCGCTCGAAGAGGCCGGCGTCGTCGTGCAGCGGAAAGCCGTACTCGGTGTCGTGGTACGAGCCGTGGACGGGGTGGCCGGGGGCGATGGTGCAGTAGGACATGGGAGAAGCCGAGATGATGGATGATGGATGATGGATGGCCTTGACCCGAATATACACCGAAGATAGATTCCTGCCAGTTGCTGCATGCGTCGGATGATGGCGAAGGGTCGCCGGCGACACGATCTCGAGTGCGGGTTGGAGCCTCCGCTTGGGAATGTGTCGTCGGCGATCCTTCGGGCGCGCCGCTTAACGGCGGCGCGACGGCGGCGTCTCCGGGGCATGCCACCACTTTCCCTGACCCATGCGGCGCTCCGCGCCTCCGGCTGGTCGCTGCTCCTCGTCGTCTTGGCGGGATGCGGCAGCGACGGCACACCAATCATCCAGTCGCCGGTGGTGATCACCCCACCGCCGGCGCCGGTCCCCCTCGTGGGGGTGACGGCGGCGCTGACGATTTCGCCGACGCAGCTCCCCAACTACGCCACCCCGACCCTTCCGGCGCACTACGCCGGCCTGATCGGGAGCAACACCGACAACGGCCGCAACGCGCCGATCACCAATGCCGGGGCGACGCTGGGCCGCGTCCTCTTCTACGAGCGGCAGCTGAGCATCAACGGGGTCACGTCGTGCGCATCCTGCCACGCGCAGGCGAGCGGTTTCAGCGATGAGCCGCAGTTCTCGGTCGGTTTCGAGGGCGGCCTCACCGACGCCCACTCGATGCGGCTCGCGAACGCACGCTTCTACGCGCCCGGGAATTTCTTCTGGGATCGCCGGGCCGCGACGCTCGAGGCACAGACGATCGAGCCGATCCAGAACGCCGTCGAAATGGGCTTCGATGCGGCCCACGGTGGCCTGGCGGCGGTGACGACGCGGCTCCAGGGGTTGGCCTACTACCGCGAGCTGTTCGCGCTGGTCTACGGGGACTCGACCGTGACGGTGGACCGGATGCAGCGGGCGATGGCGCAGTACGTCCGCAGCATCATCTCGTCGTCGAGCCGGTGGGACACGGGCTACGCGCAGGTGTTCAATCCCGGGCTGCCCGACCGCGGCGTCAACACGCCGATCCCGACCTTCACGGCCGAGGAGAACCGCGGGCGGCAACTCTTCTTCACGCCGCCGCCGCAGGGCGGGGCGGGGTGCTCGGCCTGCCACGTGGCACCGACCTTCGCACTGACCGGCAACTCGCTCAGCAACGGCCTGGACGCCGGCGAGATGCGGATCTTCAAGTCGCCGTCGCTCAAGGACGTCGGCATACCGGGGCGCTTCATGCACGATGGCCGCTTCAGCACGCTCGACCAGGTGGTGGCGCACTACAGCAACGGCGTGCAGAACGGACCGGCCCTCGACCAGCGTCTCCGCGGTCCTGGCGGCACGCCGCTGCGCTTGAACTTGAACGCCGCTGACCGTGCCGCGCTGGTGGCGTTCCTGCAGACGCTCACAGACCCGCAGCTGGCGGGGGATGCGCGATTCACGGATCCGTTCAAGCGGTGAACGGGAGATGGTGAACGGTGAGCGGTGTCGTACCGTGCACCGTTCCCCTGCTATCGTTCGGGATGCCCACCATTCGCCTGGCCGTCGCGGCCGATCTCTCCGAGGTCCTTCGGGTCGTGAACCTCGCCTACCAGGTCGAGGCCTTCTTCATTGCGGGCGACCGGATCACGACAGCGGAATTGCGGGAGCGCTTCGAGCGGCCTGGGGCAGAGTTCCTGGTGATCGACGGGGCGGAGGCGGGGCGGCTGGTGGCGGCGGTGCACTTCGAGGCGCGCGGCGATCATGGCTGGTTCGGTCTGCTGGCGGTCGACCCCGCGGCGCAGCGGGCGGGGCATGCGCGTGCGCTCATGGCCGCGATGGCAGGACGTTGCCAGGCGCTGGGGCTGCCGGCGCTGCAGCTCGAGGTCGTCGATCTGCGGACAGAGCTGCCGCCGTTCTACGCGAAGTTCGACTTTGTCGAGGTGGCCCGGAAGCCGTTTCCGGACAGCGGGAAGCTGATGCAAGCGGCAGTGATGGTGGTGATGCGGAAGGGGGTCGCGGAGTAAGGGCCATGCGCGGCGGGTCTTGCGACGGATCTACGCCCGCGGACACTCACTGGGGGTTCCGCGGGCGTAGATCGTTGGGCGGCCCCACTCGTCAGAGCGTCGTCTGGCGATAGACGATCACGCGCAGCAGGCGATTGATGGCCAGGTGGAGCAGGCCGTAGACGGCGAGGGCGATGAGGATCGGGACCGCCACCGTGTAGCCGCCGCCGAGGTCCTGACTGGCCGTGATGCCGCGAAAGGGTCCGTAGAACGGATTGGTGACCAGGTCGACGAATTGCGTGAAGCCCGCGCCCTGCCGTGCCTGGACGAAGACCAGCAGCAGGCGGAGGAAGAGCAGCGTATACAACAGGGAAAAGGCGTAGTCGATAAACTGGGAGAGACGGGCCAGACCATGTCGGCGCGCGGGGGTCGAGACTACGATGTGCTCATGTGGTTCCAGGACGATCGCCATCGGGTGCTCCGTGCGTGATGACACGTCCTGAGGGCGCCGGGATGGCGCACGCGGACGCGCCGGCCTAGATGCTGCGCAACCAAGCCCGAACCCGAGTCAGCCACCCCTGCAACCGTCTCGGATGGGTGGCCAACCCGACGTAGCGCGGCACTGATGACCGGGAACCTGGGGCGGAGATCAACACCAGCCGTGCACCCGCGTCCGGCTCGGTCGGGTCAGGGGCCGGGTCCTGTTCCTCGGCGCCCGGCGCAGCTTCCTGCGCCGGTGCGGGGCGGCGTCGCCGGACCGACGCCGTGCCCTTTCTCACGTATGGTCGCCTTCGGTCCAGAACTCGTCGACCAGTCGCTCAGCCTCCTCCTGCGTATGTCCGTAGTGCTCCTGAACCTTGCCCACGAGCTGATCCTTCTTGCCGTCGATCACGTCGAGCTCGTCGTCGGTCAGCTTGCCCCACGTGACCTTGGCCTTCCCTCGCAGCTGCTTCCAGTTGCCGGCCATCGTATCGTGATTCATCGTGTGCTCCATCGGGTTGAGGTGTGCAGGAGGTGACGTCCGGCGCCGCCCTCCTTGCACGCGTCATCGCGCTGGAAGGCGCATTTGCACTGAAGAATGCGCCCGTTCTGGTGTCTCCATCCGGGGGGTTGGATCCTTCGAGCGACCTGGAGGACGGTCGGACCTCGCACCTGCGAGTGCCGCTTCGGCCAACGCCCCCTGGTGCGGACGGGAGCGGCGCGAAGGATCACGCAAATTAGCTAATTTGACAGATTGCCAGTAATGCTGTACAATCACCCAATGCTCATCGAACCCGACGATTTCGACATCCAAGCCCTCGCCGACCACGCTGGCCTCACGGTCCGCACGGTCCGCTACTACCAGCAGGAGGGGCTGCTGGCGGCGCCGGGGACCCGGGGCCGCGAGGCGCGCTACGGTGAGGCCGATCTGAAACGGCTCCAGCTCATCAAGGCACTG
>JBBRGR010000274.1:0-3731 GCA_038223815.1 Gemmatimonadales bacterium | reverse complement strand
ATCCGGCCGACCATGCCCTTGGTGAGCACGGCCCCGAAAGACAAAACCATCAATAAACCGCAGAAATCTAATGGCCGGAGGCGTTTTACGCAATTAGCGATGCAACATCTTGTGAAACATCAGCTTACTGCGCTGTTTCTTCCGTGAAACGGTCCCGCTTCCCCTGTCTGTAGAACCACCTGCGGGGGCATTCGGTTCCCTCCCGACAGGCGAAGCCCCTGGCATCCATAGCTAGTGGACGCCCGGGGCTTCGAAATAGTTACACCCCACCGGGTCGTCCGTGACGTCAAAGCGCCTTGATTTCGGTCACCAGCTTGGTCAGTGAGGCCTTGGCATCGCCAAAGAGCATGGCGGTCTTGGCATCGTAGAAGAGCTCGTTCTCGATGCCGGCGAAACCGGCGCTCATCCCGCGCTTCATGACGATGATGCTGCGCGCCTTGTCGACGTCGAGGATCGGCATCCCGTAGATCGGCGAGGCCGTGTCGTTCCGAGCAGCCGGATTGACGACGTCGTTGGCCCCGATGACCAGGGCGACATCACAACTGTCGAACTGGGGATTGACCTCGTCCATGTCATACAGCCGATCGTAGGGCACATTCGCCTCGGCCAGGAGGACGTTCATGTGCCCCGGCATCCGCCCGGCGACCGGATGAATGGCGTACTTGACGTCGCCGCCATTCTTCTCGATCAACTCGGCCAGTTCCCGCACCACATGCTGTGCCTGCGCCACGGCCAAGCCATACCCTGGCACGATGATCACGCTCTGCGCGTAGGCCAACTGGATCGCGGCGTCCTCGGCAGAGACGGACCGTACGGTGAGCCCCGCTGCCGACTTCGCGCCGGCACCGGTCCCCCCCGCGCCGAACGCGCCGAAGAGGACATTGGTCAGGGAGCGATTCATCGCCTTGCACATGATCTGGGTCAGGATGATGCCGGACGAGCCGACCAGCGCCCCCGCGATGATGAGCACGTGATTGTTGATCACGAAGCCGGTCATGGCGGCCGCCACGCCGGAATACGAAGTCAACAGGGCGATCACCACGGGCATGTCGGCCCCGCCGATCGGCAGCACGAGCAGCACGCCGAGCACGAGCGAGAGGCCGATCACCGCGTAGAATGGAGCGAGGTGGGCATCCGGCGTGGTCACCTGGTAGAACGCGAGACCGGCAATAGTCAGGAAGAACAGCGCGTTGATCGCCTTCTGCAGCGGGAAGGTGATGGCCTTGCCGGGCATCACTTCCTGCAACTTGGCCCAGGCGATCAGCGACCCGGTCAGCGTCACGGCCCCGATCAAGAGCGAGAGCTGGATCACGATCCCGGTCTCAATCGGAATCACCTCCCCGGCAAGTTCCCCCTTGAGGAACTCGGCCCCGCCCACGAGCACCGAGGACGCACCCCCGAAGCCGTTGAGGAGGGCGACCATCTGCGGCATGCCGGTCATCTTGACCGTCCGCGCACCCCAGAGCCCGATGCCCCCACCAATCATCATGCCAACGGCAATCTCCCACCAGGTGAGGATGCCGCCGGCGAGCAGGGTGACCGCGATGGCGATCCCCATGCCGTACGCCGAGAGGCGATTACCGGACACCGCCGTCGCCGGGGAGCCGAGGCGCTTGAGGCCGACGATGAAGCAGCCCGAGGCGATCAGGTACCCGATCTCGATGAGGCCGTGCGGGAGCGCGATCACTTGGACCCCTCGTCCTTGCGGAACATCTGCAGCATGCGGTTGGTGACCGCGTAGCCACCCACCACGTTCATCATGGCCAGTGCGACGGCCCCAATGCCGAAGACGGTGGAGATCCAGCCGTAGCCGCCGCCCGCCACCACCAGCGCGCCGACCACCGTGATGCCGCTGATGGCATTGGAGCCTGACATCAGCGGCGTGTGCAGGGTTGGGGGGACACGCTGAATCAGTTCGATGCCGAGAAAGGTGGCCAAGGTGAAGACCACGATCCCGATCATGATGCCTTCGCTCATGCGCCCCCCTGATGACGCCGCGTCCCGTCGTACACGAGGCACATGGCGCCAGTGATCTCATCGTTCATGTCGAGCACGACCTCGCCATCCGTGCGCAGGTGCTCGATCAGCGTCTGGACATTGCGGGCGAACATCTGCGAGGCATGCAGGGCGAGCGTGCTCGGCAGATTGAGCGGCCCGATGATGCTGACCCCGTGGTGCACGACGGTCTCACCGGGCACCGTCAGCTCGCAGTTGCCGCCGGTTTCGGCCGAGACGTCGACGATCACCGAACCCGGCTTCATCGACTCGACCATGGCACGCGTGATGAGCCGGGGGGCCGGTCGACCGGGGATCGCGGCCGTGGAGAGGACCAGATCCGACTGCGCGATGGCGCCTGCCACCGCTTCGAGGACCTTCTGCTGCTGCTCATCCGCGAGTTCCTTCGCGTAGCCGCCCTTCGTCTCCGCGTCTCCTGCCACGGCCTCCGGTGCGAGGAACTTTGCCCCGAGGGAGAGCACCTGTTCGGCGGCGGCGGCGCGGACATCGAAGCCGGTGACGACCGCGCCCAGTCGCCGCGCGGTTGCAATCGCCTGCAGCCCCGCCACGCCAGCACCCAGCACGAGTGCCTTGGCCGGCGTCAGCGAACCCGCTGCCGTGGTGAGCATCGGAAGGAAGCGCGCCGCGCTCGACGCCCCGAGGAGGACCGCCTTGTAGCCGGCCACCGTGGCCTGTGACGAGAGAATGTCCATCGACTGCGCTCGGGTGATCCGGGGGACCCGTTCGAGGGCCAGCAGATTGATCCCGCGCGCGACGCACGCCGCGAGTCCGGACTCGCCCGCCTGGCCCACCAAGGCGACCAGCGTGGCACCGGCGCGAAAGTCGGCCAGCGCCGCAGGCTCGGGACACTGCACCGCACAGACGAGGTCGGCACCGCGTACGGTCGCGGCCTCATGCGTTTCTGCCCCGGCGGCGGCGAAGGTCGCATCGTCGAAATGGGCAGAGACACCCGCGCCACGTTCAACGAGCACCGTCGCGCCCGCCTTGACCAATTTGGCCACGGCATCGGGCGTCAGCGCCACCCGGCGCTCGCGGGGGGCGGTTTCCTTCAGGACTCCGATTCGCATCGTGGGGAAGATCCTCCGGGGAGGGACAGCGAACGCGACTCATCGGCCATCCGGGCCCGAAGGGGGTGAATCGCGCTGCGAGAAGGTACCGGGGCGTCGGTGGACTTTCAACAGAGGCGAGGGCAGGATTGTGGTCATGCCCTCCCGCCCGTCCCGCCCCGCGATCCACAAATTCGGCGGCGCCTCGCTCGCCGATGCCACGGCGATCCGGGGTGCCGTGGCCATCATCGCCACGCGGGCCATGCCGCAGGTGGTGGTCGTCTCGGCCCTTGCCGGTGTCACCGATCTCCTGCTGGAGGTGATCGCGCTGGCAACCGCAGGCGGCGGGGAGCCCGCCAGCGCGGCCGTGGCCCGCTTCCGGGCGCGGCACGCCACCGTCGCGCGCGACCTCCTCCACGGCACGGCCTTGACGGCTGCGCTCACGTCGATCGACGAGGCGGCCGACGAGCTGGTGACGCTGGCTGGGTCGCTGGCGGTGCTGCGCGAGGCCTCCGCACGGGTGCGCGACCACATCCTCGCACGCGGGGAGAGGCTGAGCGCGGCCTTGGTGAGCGCCGCACTCGCGTCCGCCGGCCATGCGGCGGTGCTGATCAACCCCGCCGACGTGGTGGTCACGGCCGGCCCGTACGGGGGTGCCGTACCGGACCT
>JBBRGR010000273.1:0-3745 GCA_038223815.1 Gemmatimonadales bacterium | reverse complement strand
GGCCCCGCGGGACGAATCAGCCATCCAGGGGTTCGAGTCGGAGCGCGCCACTCTGCTCGGTGTCCTGCAGCACCTGCATCACGCGCGCCTCGGCGACGGCGAGCCGGCCCTGGGCACTCTTGAGGCGCGTCACGCCTTCCTCGAAGAGTGCCAGGGCGGCCTCGAGTGCGAGGTCGTCGTCTTCGAGACGGCGCACGATTTCCTCGAGACGGTTCAGGTCCTGTCCAAGCGTCGGGGTATCGGTCATCGGTCCTCCGCACGCGCGGCCACAGGGCCATCGGCGACGGTCAAGGTGAATCGGGTGCCGGGCGGGAAGTCGGCTTGGCGCCGAAGCAGGCGACCCTCGCCATCCCGGGCCATCGCGTATCCGCGGCCCAGCACGGCCAACGGGGAGAGTGCATCGAGCTGGCCGGCGAGTCGGCCGAGTCGGGCACGGTCCCGTGCCGCGCGGCGTTCGATCGCGGGCGCGAGACGCGCTTGCAGCCGGGCGAGGCGTTCGCGCGGCACCCGCGCATGCCGCTCCAAGGCCATCGGCAAGGTGCCCTCGACCTGCAGCAGCCGCCGTTCCGTGCCGCGCACCTGCTCGAGGAGCGCACTGCCCAGACGGTCGCGGGTACGCACCAATCGTTCCTGTGCGGTGGCCACGTGCCGCATCCCCTGCCCGACGAGCGACGAGCCCAGTGTGTACAGGCGTGCCTGCACTTCGCGACGATCGGGCAGCGCGAATTCGGCCGCCTGCGATGGAGTCGCGGCACGGAGATCCGCAACCAGATCGGCGAGCGTCACGTCCACTTCGTGGCCCACCGCCGAAATGACCGGCACCGGACACGCGGCGATGGCGCGGCAGACCGACTCGTCGTTGAAGGCCGCGAGATCTTCCCGCGCCCCACCGCCCCGCCCGATGATGCAGCAGTCCATCGCGTCCAGCCGCGCGACGGTCCGGAGCGCGGCAACCAGCTCCCCTGGGGCGGACTCGCCCTGTACAGCGCTGTTCACCACGAAGAGCTCGACGCCGGGCCACCGCCGCGTCGCGACGGTGATGATGTCGCGCACCGCTGCCCCTGCCACGGAGGTGATCACCGCAATGCGGAGCGGAAAGTGCGGCAGGGGCCGCTTCCGCGCCGGATCGAGCAGGCCGTCCTTGAGCAGCGCCTGCTTGGTGCGTTCGAGGGCCTGCGCGGCGGCGCCCATCCCGGCCGCGGTCACGACGCGCGTGACGTTGAACCGGAGCGCGGTGCGCTCCTCCCAGACGTTCGCCGTGCCAAGGGCAAAGACCTCCTGCCCCTCTTCGAGTGGACCGGACAGCCGGCTCGCCACCCCCTTCCAGAGGGTGCAATCGACCTTCGCCGCTTCGTCCCGCAGCCCGAAATACCAGTGACCACTGGGGTAGCGCTTCACCCCGACCAACTCGCCCCGTACCCACACCGGTTCCATCCCGTCTTCCACCTGGCGCTTGATGGTCCGTGCGAGTCGCGAGACCGACCAGGCCTCATCGGGCGTGCTCACCGGGTGCCTTGCTGGCGGGTTGCGGCCTGCAGCGTATTCGCCAGCAGCATGGCGATCGTCATCGGGCCCACACCGCCGGGTACCGGCGTGATCGCGCCGGCGACCTCACGCACCGCATCGAACGCGACGTCCCCGACCACACGGTATCCCTTCGGCTTCGTCGCATCATCCACCCGGTTGATGCCGACGTCGATGACGGCGGCGCCTGGCTTCACCGCATCCGCGCCGATGAACTCGGCGCGACCGATCGCGACGACCAGAATGTCGGCCTGTCGACAGAGCCCCGGGAGATCGCGACTCCGTGAATGCGCGATCGTCACCGTCGCATCCCCACCCAGACCGGATTGGATGAGCAGGTTCGCCATCGGTCGGCCGACGATGGTCGAACGCCCCACCATCACCGCATGCGCACCCTTCGTCTCGATCCCGCTCCGGATCAGCATCTGCTGAATACCGGCGGGCGTGGCGGGCTTGAATGCCGTCGGATCGCCGAGGACCAGCTTGCCGACATTCATCGGATGAAAGCCGTCCACGTCCTTCGCGGGATCGAGCCGCCGGAGCACCTTGTCGGTGTCGATGTGCGGCGGCACCGGGAGCTGGACCAGGATGCCGTGGATCGCCGGGTCCGCGTTGAGACGGTCGATCGTGCCGAGGAGTGCGGCTTCGCTGGTGTCGAGGGGCAGGATGATCGTCTCGGAGTGCATGCCGGCCTCGAGGCACGCCTTGCCCTTGGAGCGGACATAGATCTGCGACGCCGGGTTGTCCCCGACGAGGATCACGGCCAATCCGGGCACGATCCCCTTCCCACGCAGGACCGCGACCTGTGCGGCCACTTCGCCGCGGATGGTCGTGGCGATCGCGATGCCATCCAGGATCACGGCGCTCACTTGGCCACATCCGTGGCGCGGGTCTCTCGGATCACGGTCACGCGAATCTGCCCCGGGTACTGGAGTTCCTGTTCAATGCGACGCGCGATCGTCTCGGAGAGCGTCTGCGCCGCGGCATCATCGATCTTCTCGGGCTGGACGATCACGCGCACCTCGCGCCCGGCCTGGATCACCGTCGTCTTCTCGACCCCGGGATAGCCGCCGGCGATCTCCTCAAGCCTGGTCAGCCGCTTGACATAGGTCTCGAAGGCCTCGCGCCTGGCACCCGGCCGCGAGCCGCTGACCGAGTCGGCCGCCTGCACGAGCACCGATTCGCTGCTGTCGTGGGGCACGTCGTCGTGGTGCGCCTCGATGCAGTTGATCACTGCGGCGGACTCGCCGTGCCGACGACAGACCTCGACGCCCAGCTGGACGTGCGTGCCCTCGTGCTCGTGCGTCAGCACCTTGCCGATGTCATGCAGGAGCCCGCCGCGGCGGGCGAGTGCCACATCGAGATGCAGCTCGGCGGCCATCATCCCGGCGAGCCACGCGACCTCCTTGGAGTGCTCGTAGAGGTTCTGTCCGTACGAACTGCGATAGCGCATCCGGCCGATCAACCGGATCAGTTCCGGGTGCAGGCCGTGCACACCCACATCATGCGCCGCCCGTTCACCCATCTCGATGAGCTGTCCATCGAGCTCGGCCCTGGCCTTCGCCACGACCTCCTCGATCCGCCCGGGATGAATCCGGCCGTCCACCACGAGCGCGTCGAGGGCACGACGGGCCACCTCGCGACGGACGGGATCGAAGCAGGAGATCACGACGGTGTCGGGCGTGTCATCAATGATCACGTCCACTCCCGTGGCGAGCTCGAAGGCGCGGATGTTGCGCCCCTCGCGGCCGATGATGCGGCCCTTCATCTCGTCATTGGGGAGGGCCACCGCCGAAACGGTCGACTCCGCGGTGTGCTCGGAGGCGAGACGCTGGGTGGTAATGGCGAGCAGGCGGCGGGCGTCCTTGTCGGCGTCGCGTTTGGCGCGCTCGCGGATGTCGCGACCGAGGGCGGCGGCCAGCGAGCGTGCCTCGTCCTCGACCTGCTGGCGGATCTCCCGAATCGCCTCATCGGCGGTCAGACCTGCCACCCGCTCCAGGCGTTGCTGCCGCTCCTGCAGGAGTCGGTCGAGTTCCACCTGGCGGCTGCCGAGCCCCTGCTCGCGGGCCGTGAGCTCGCTGCGGCGCTGCTCGAGACCCTGCTCCTCGCCGCGCAGACGATCCTGCCGCTCCGCGACCTGCGCTTCGCGATCGGCGACGCGGCGTTCGGCTTTCTCGATTTCGTCGCGACGCCGAGCGGCTTCGCGAACGGCCTCCTCCTT
>JBBRGR010000272.1:0-3765 GCA_038223815.1 Gemmatimonadales bacterium | reverse complement strand
CGGTCCGGAACGGGAGGGGCCCTGCCCCCTCGGCGAGTTCCCGCACCATCCGATCGTCGCCGGTGAGCTCCCAATGGAGCAGCGAGACGGGGATCATTCCGGCGCTGTTCACCTCGTCGAAGAAGCGCTGCATGGTGAAGGCGTCGCCGAGCTGTCGGGCTCGCATCGCCATGGTCTCCTCCATCAAGCGGCCGCCAGTGACATAACTCGCCCCATAGCCCGGCTGGCGCAGGTAGAGATGCTGCTCGAAGCCGAGCAGGGGATCCCGGCGCATCCAGCCCCGCGGGGTCCACGCCACGTGGATATCCCCGGCCTCGGCCATGGTCAGGGCATTGCTGTGAGCGTAGAGATTCCCGAGGCCGCGGGCGGCGCGGGCGGCAAGCATGGTCCAGACGATCTCGCGCGAGCGCGGACTGTCTTCATAGAGGCCCGCCTGCATCATCCACTCCTCCATCGCGGTCGCCATCCCCTCGGAGCGGCTCATCCAGACGTTGTAGCGGAGTGGCCCGCGACGAATCGGGCTGGCGTGCGGTGCCACCCGCATCCGCATGTTGTCCCACCAGTGGTACAAGTGGGTCCACAATGGCACGGGATCCCGGTGACTGGTCTGCGCGAAGAATTCGCGCGAGGATGCCGGGACGAAGCCGGGCATCCGCTCACGCAGCGCGCGCTCCATCCAGGGCTCGGGCGTGACGATGTGCCGGTCGGCCACGAATCGCAGCAGGCGCTGCACGGCACGCTCCTGCAGCGCGGCGTACGCCTCAGGCGTGTCGGCCACGGGCAGTTGGGGGAGGCCGGCGTTGCGCGTCTCCTCGAGCCGCAGCGAGGCATGGGCCCGTGCCAATTCGCGCCGGGTGATGGTGACTTCCTCCTCCCAGGAGAGCGGCACCAGGAGGACGTTCCGCAGAAACCAGGTGTACTGGGTCTTCCCGATTCCGCTCGGTCCCGTCCGCTTTGACGCCCCGGCCTGCAACCACGTCGCGAAGGCGGTGGTGGCCAAATGCGCGTCGCGGATCGCCCCGACCAGCTCCGGGGTGCCGTCGCCGACGCGTTGCTCGAGCAGCTCGAGCGCCTCCCCCTGTTCCTCAACGGCACGCACGCCACCCAGCCAGAGATCACGAGCAGTCGCGCCGGCGAGATTGACCCGCGCCTGCCGCAGCAGCGGCGGGATGGTGCGCAATTCCTGGGTGAGTTGCACCGCGGCGGCAGACGTGAGCGGCGCGGCAGTGTCGAGCTTGGTGCGTGGCCAGATGGAATACTGCCAGAGCCGAATCAGGCCGTGAATGTTCGGCCCCTCTTCCGCCGGCGTGTCGGCCTCCGCGGTCCGCACCGAGGCGTAATACGCCGGGTCGCGTGCCCAGGGACGGAGCACCGTCAGGTGATAGTGCATCCCGTTCATCTCGGCGCGCACCAAATGCAGGTCCACCTGTTCCGGAATGGACCAGCCGGTCGTATCGATGGTTGCCAACCGGGCTTGGCGTTGCCGGAGCCCCTGCAGCCGACGCGCGTTGGTTGTCGGTGAGTAGTCGGGTACGCCGTTGACGCGAGGCGGCTCCTCGAAGGCACGCCATTCGGTGAACTGCGAGACCAGCGTGGCATAGCCGCGCGACCCCTGGGCTGGCGCAGCGTGCGGCAACAGGGAGGCGAGCAGCAGGACGGCAAACAGGCGGCGTGACGGCATGGCGAGCACCGTGAGGCAGGGAGGGGTGAGCGTGCAGGCTGGAGACGGGATGCTCTACAATAGTCGCCCCCCCCGCCCAGCGAGCAAGTCCCCGGCGACGTACTATACAGGATGCGACGCCACGTCCTGCTCTATGGCCTTCTCGCCGGGGTGCTGATCGCGGCGCTGAGGGCAATCGAGTACCGCTGGCTGGTGCTCGAGCACTCCCTCGAGATCTACGGCGGACTTGTCGCCGCCCTCTTCGCCGCGCTGGGCCTCTGGCTCGGGCGCCGTCTCACCCGGCCCACCGAGCGCGTCGTCCTCCGCGAGGTCCTCGTCCCTGCCCCGACGGATTTCGTCCGCGATGATCGCAAACTCGAATCCCTTGGCATCACCCCGCGCGAGGTCGAAATTCTCGAGCTGATCGCCGCCGGGCTCAGCAACCGTGAGATCGCCGAGCGGGTCCACGTCAGCGAGAACACCGTCAAGACCCACTCCAGCAGGGTCTTCTTCAAGCTCGGGGCGCAGCGCCGGACGCAGGCGGTGCAGCTGGGGAAGACACTCCGGCTCATCCCCTGACGCGCCTCAGGACCAGGCGGGAGTGTGACTTTCGGATGATTTCCTGCAGAAATCGCCGAAATCATCCTTTCGGGTGACGCGCGCACCGGCCCCAAACGGTAGAATGAGCGTTCCTCAACCCCGGTGGAATTCGCATGCGGAAGATCGTCCTTACCTATGGCCTCATCGCCGGCGCCATCCTGTCCGCCATGATGCTCCTGACCCTCCCCTTCATGGAGCAGATCGGTTTCGGGCGCGGCGAAGTCATCGGCTACACCACCATGGTGCTCGCCTTCCTGATGATCTACTTCGGGGTCCGGTCGTACCGGGACCAGATCGCTGGTGGCAACGTCACGTTTGGACGGGCGTTCAAGGTTGGCGGAATGATCCTGCTCGTCGCGACCGTCTGTTACGTGGCGACGTGGCAGGTGGTCTACTACAAGTTCGCCCCGGATTTCGGCGCGAAATACACCGCGTACACCCTGGACCAGGCGAAGGCCGGTGGCGCGACCGCGGCGGACGTGGAGGCCAAGCGTGCCGAACTCGACAAGTTCAGCGCACTGTACCGGAATCCATTCGTCAATATCGCCTTCACCTTTCTCGAGCCCCTGCCGGTGGGGCTCCTGCACATCCTGATCAGCGCCGGGCTCTTGAGTCGGAAGCGCCGCCCCGACGATGCGACCGCCTGACCCATCACGCCACCCACGCCTTCTCTGGAGTCACCCATGCAACTCGGCGCATTCTCCGTCAGTCTGGCCGTCAAAGACATTGCCGCCTCCCGGCACTTCTACCAACAGTTCGGTTTCACCGATTTCGGCGGTGATCTCGCGCAGAACTGGCTGATCATGAAGAACGGCGACGTCATCATCGGACTCTTCCATGGCATGTTTCCCAACAACATCCTCACCTTCAATCCGGGATGGGACCAGAATGCCAAGCCGGGGGGTCCGTTCACCGATGTGCGCGAGTTGCAACGGGAGCTCACGGCACGCGGCATCACGTTCGTGACGGAGGCGGACGAGAGCACCACGGGTCCAGGACATTTCATCGTGACCGACCCCGATGGCAACACGATCATGGTGGATCAGCACGTCTGACCCGGCGCGGGCGTAAATTCGGAGATCCCCTCCCTCGAGTCGCCCGTGGCGCTGCATGTCGTGCTGGTCCACCCCGAGATCCACTGGAACACCGGCAATGCCGGCCGCACCTGCCTCGCCGCCGGTGCGACGCTCCACCTGATCGAGCCGCTTGGCTTCTCGCTCGATGAGCGGGAGGTCAAGCGTGCCGGCCTCGATTACTGGGAACATGTGGACTTGCGGGTCTGGCCCAGCTGGGAGGCGTTCGAAGCGGAGTTGCCGGCACTGGGGACGCCGTACTTCTTCTCGACCAGGGCAACCCAGTGGTTCTGGGACGCGCCTTTGGCCACAAGCGAGGACCTGGTCCTGATCTTCGGCCGAGAAACCAGCGGGCTCCCTCCGGCGCGGCACGAGGAGTACGCCAGCCAGTTCGTGGCGTTGCCCATCCTCCCCCCCCAGGTGCGCTCGCTC
>JBBRGR010000271.1:0-3799 GCA_038223815.1 Gemmatimonadales bacterium | reverse complement strand
CTCTCCGCGCACCGTGCGAGGCCCCTGACCTCCGATCTGGTGCGTGCGGCGGGTCTGATCCTCACGATGGGGAGGAGTCATGCGGCCACGGCGATTGCGCTCGGTGGGGCGGGAAAGGTGCATACACTCGTGGACTACGCGGGACGGCCGACCGAGTTGGGCGAAGACGTGGCGGACCCGATCGGCGGCGACGTGGCGGCCTACCGCCACACCGCCGACGTGATTGACCGACTCCTTCACCTCGCGGTGGGGCGACTCGCCCGGGACCACCCCGAGTGAGGATCTCCGCGGCCACCCGGACTTTCGCGCTGCTTGGCGACCCTGTTGGGCATTCGCTCTCGCCCCGCATGCACAACGCCGGCTTTGCCGCGGTCGGTCTCGACGCCGTCTATCTCGCCCTGGCATGTCCCGCCGAGCACCTCGGCGTCACGATGACCACGCTGGTCGCCAACGGTGGGGGTGGCAACATCACCATCCCTCACAAGGCGGTGGCTGCGGGCCTCCCAGGGGAACATGACCCGCGTGTCCGGGATCTCGGGGTTGCCAATGTCTTCGGCGCTGGGACGTCTGGCCTGAGGTTCGCCTACACCGACGTCGATGGTGTGCTCGCCGCGCTCGATCGGCTTGAGGCACCCTCCACCGCGTGGTATCTGCTCGGCACCGGGGGAAGTGCACGCGCCGTCGTGGGGGCGGCCCGTGTCCGCGGGGCCAGAATTGCGGTGCGGTCGCGTGCTGCCGGCCGTGCCGAGGATTTCCTTGCCTGGTGCGCATCGCTCGGCGTCGAGGCAGCACCAGCTGATGCGTGCGAGGTCGTCATCAACGCGACGCCCCTTGGACTGGGAGCCCAAGAGGCGTTGCCACTCGACCCCGCCGTCTTCCCTCGTCTCAGGGTCGCGCTCGATCTGACCTACCTTGCCTCGGGACCCACCCGCTGGGTCGAGGCGTGCCGGGCCCGTGGCCTGCGCGCGGATGACGGCAAGCACGTGCTGCTCGTGCAGGGCGCCGCCTCGTGGCAGGTCTGGTTTCCTGGTCTGACCCCTCCGATGGAAATGTTACGGGCCGCGCTTGATGGTCGACTGGGCTGAGCTCGTCGGCCGGGCGGAGCGTTGGCTCCTGCCGGGCGAGTGTCTGGCCTGCCGCCAGCGCGTGGTGGAGCCCGACGACCCCCTCGTCTGCGCGGGCTGCCGGGTCCAGTGGCGGCCGCTGCCTGAGCCGAGGTGCGGCACGTGTGGTGAGCCCTCGCCGCTGGGGCTCGCGTGCCGACTCTGTGTCGCGTGGCCCGCGGGTTTCGGGTCGGTCCAATCAGCGGTCATCCTCGATGCGCGCGTCCGGCCGCTGGTTCACCGGTTCAAGTATCAGGGGTGGTGGCGGCTTGCCGAGAGCTTCGCCTCGCGGATGGCGCCCCTCCTCCTGGGTGTGACCGACGCCGATCTGGTCCCGATTCCGCTCGCGGCAGGCCGGCGGCGGGATCGCGGCTACAATCAGGCCGAGTCGCTCGCCATGGCGGTCGGGCGGCTCTCGGGGCTTCCGGTGTGCCCCGAGCGCCTCGACCGGATTCGGGAGACCCCGACCCAGACCCGCCTGGCGCCCGAGGCGCGGCAGGCCAATCTGGCGGAGGCCTTCCGGGCGCGCCCCGTGGAGCGGATCGCCATCCTTGTGGACGATGTATTCACGACCGGGGCGACATTACTTTCGGCTGCTGGGGTGTTGCTGGATGGCGGCGCCTCAGCGGTCCATGCGATCACCTTCGCGCGTGCCGAGCCTCCCCTGGCCGGTGCCGCTGCCCGACTGCGACCCTTGATCCACTCGGTGACGAGTGAGGAGTCCCCATGAGCATCCGTGTTGGCATCAACGGCTTCGGCCGGATCGGTCGCAACGTCGTGCGTGCCGCCAAAGCCGCGGGCATCACTGACATCGACTTCGTGGCGGTGAATGATCTGACCGACACCAGGACGCTGGCCCACCTGCTGAAGTACGACTCGGTGCACGGACGTTTTCCGCATGAGGTGACGGCGGTCGACGGCGGGCTCGATGTGGGCGGCGACCTGGTGCGCGTCCTCTCGGAGCGCGATCCGGCCAAGCTCCCCTGGGGTGAACTCGGGGTGGACATCGTGCTCGAGTCCACGGGGCATTTTACCGACCGTGACAAGGCCGCGCTCCACCTGCAGGGTGGGGCGAAGAAGGTCATCATCTCGGCGCCAGCCAAGGGCGAGGACAAGACGTTCGTGTACGGCGTGAATCACCTCGACTATGACCCGGCCACGCATCACGTCATTTCGAACGCGTCGTGCACCACCAACTGCCTGGTGCCGGTAGTGAAGGTCATTCGCGACGCCTTCGGCTGGGAGCGCGGCTACATGACCACCGTGCACAGCTATACCAACGACCAGAACATCCTCGATCTGCCGCACAAGGACCTGCGTCGCGCACGCGCGGCGGCCCTCTCGATCATCCCGACGAGCACGGGTGCGGCGAAGGCGACGTCGCTGGTGATCCCGGAGGTGAAGGGAAAGATCGACGGCGTGGCGCTGCGGGTGCCGACCGCTGACGTCTCGCTCGTCGAGTTGGTGTGCACGGTCGAGAAGGCGACAACGGTGGAGGAGGTCAACGCCGCCTTCCGTGCCGCCGCCGCCGGGGCACTCAAGGACGTGCTCTTCGTCAGTGAGGAGCCCCTGGTCTCGGTGGACTACATCGGCAATCGTGCCTCCAGCACCGTGGATGCGCTCTCGACCGCGGTGCTCGACGGTACGATGATCCATATCTCCTCGTGGTATGACAACGAGATGGGCTATTCGGCGCGGTGCGTGGACATGATCCGTCACATGGGCAAGCAGCTGTGAGCAAGCGGACCCTCGCGTCGCTCGATGGCACCCATCTCGATGGGCAGCGCGTGGTCGTGCGTGTCGACCTCAACGTGCCGATCACGGATGGCGTCGTGGGCGATGATACGCGCATTCGCGCGTCCCTCCCCACGATCCGCTACCTCCGGGACAAGGGCGCGCGGGTGGTCCTCCTTTCGCACCTTGGTCGCCCCAAGGGCGGGCCCGATCCGAAGTACTCGCTCCGGCCGGTGGCCCGGGCGCTGGAAGTGGCGCTTGGCTTTCCGGTGACCTTCCTCGCCGACCCCACCAGCGAGGACGCGGCCGCCACGGTGCGACACATGCCGCGCGGAGGGGTCGCCTTGGCCGAGAACACCCGCTTCTATCCGGGCGAGGAGCAGAACGACCCGGCGCTGGCCGCGCGCTTCGCGGCGCTCGGCACCATGTACGTCAACGATGCCTTCGGCTCGGCACATCGCGCCCACAGCAGCACCGCCGCCATTGCCCACCTGCTCAAGCCCGCCGTCTCCGGCTTTCTGATGGAGAAGGAGTTGAAGTTCCTCGGCGACGCGGTGAACCATCCGGTCCGGCCGTTCGTGGCGATTCTCGGTGGGTCCAAGATCTCGGGAAAGATCGACCTCATCGAAGCCCTGCTGCCGAAGGTGGACCACATTCTCATCGGCGGCGCGATGGCCTGTACCTTCTTCAAGGCGATGGGCCTTGAGACCGGCACTTCGCTCGTGGAAGCCGATCGGGTCGAGATGGCCGGAGCGCTGCTCATGAAGGCTGGCGAGAAGTTGGTCCTTCCCACCGGAGCACGAATCGCCGAGCGGCTCGACGGCACAGCGCCCGCGCGCGACGTGGCGCGCGACGCCATCCCGGCCGGGTGGGCGATGTATGACATTGACCCGGCCAGCGTCATGCACTTCGCTGCAATCATCGCCGGGGCGCACACGGTGATCTGGAATGGGCCGATGGGG
>JBBRGR010000270.1:0-3810 GCA_038223815.1 Gemmatimonadales bacterium | reverse complement strand
GATACAGGCGGGTGCCGAGGAGGGCGGCGTTGTTGATCGGTCGCTCGGCCATCCGGTTCACGGCGAACGTCCGGAAGGACAACCCGAACGACGAGGCCATGGTGTCCCGGGCCCAGCGCGCCACCGAGGCACGCCCGCTGTCGTTCGCCGTGCGCGGCAACTTCAGCGCGTAGAGCGAATCCAGCTTTCCGAGCAGCAGGGTATAGTACTCACCAAGCAACTGCTCGTCGTGCCACCGATCGACGGCGCGCAAGGCGGCCGCCGTGTCGGCGCGATCCATGAAGTAGCGCTGGGCCGCCTGATACCCGACCCACTGCGCGAAACTCTCATTGAACGCGGTGGCGCCCTTCACCCAGATCGTGTTGTGCGCGATCTCGTGAAAGACGAGCGCGGCCAGTTCCACCGAGTCGCGCGAGAGGGCCGTCGAGAGCAACGGGTCGTTGAACCAGCCGAGGGTGGAGAAGGCGGCGGAGGGGCGGAGGTGGATGTCGTAGCCGCGATCGGCGTACCCCTTGGCGGCCTGCCGCGCGGCGTCGAGGTCAAAGAATCCCTTGTACGGAATGCGCCCGGCGATCGGATACGTCCAGGTCACCGGGCAGAGGCATTCGCGGGGGGAGGCCGTGAGGACAAGCAGCAGCGTATCGCGGCCGACGTCCGCGTAGCTGGTGTAGGTCTCCTTGGTCTCGAGGCCGAGCTCGCGGGCGTAGCGGCGAACGTCGATCACGAGTCCGGCCATCGCCCGCAGCGAGTCCGGGTAGCGCGGGTCCTGCGCCACCTTGCTGATCGGCACGCGCGCCGTGAGGATCCTGGTTTCCTCGATGCCGGCGCGCGTGATGTAGCGGACCTCGTCGGAGGCGACGTAGGCGGTGCCGAAGCCGAAGAGGAGCACGGCGGCACTGATGAGCAATCCCATGCGAAGGCGTCTCCTGCGTTTCACGGGGTCCACCGCGCGCCGATCAGGTGCACGCTGCGACCGATGGCGCTGCGCCGCTGATAGGCATAGTCGAGCCGGGCGCGCGACAGCACCAGCGAGCCGCCGTAGGAGGTCTTGCCGACCCCGCTCCCGACCGGTTGGCCACCATGGCCGATGCGACCGACCAATCCCACTCCGCCGAAGACGAATCCGGACTCGAGGCCAAGAATAGTGCGTCTCGGCGCACCGGCGGTCCAGTTGCTTTCGATGGTCGCCAGGAGCCGCCCGTTGGAATAGGTGTCGATCAGGTTGAAGGAAAAGCCCAGGTGCGTGCTCGCGGGCAACTCCAGTCGCTCTCCGCTGAGCGAGAATCGGCCGAGGTTCTGGAAGGAGAGCGCCAAGGCGGCGATGTCAAAGAAAGCCAGCGTCAGGCCGGCATCCGACGTGAGGGTCCGGAAGACCGTTCCGCTCGAGTCCTCGACCGATACGTACTTGGCCGACGTCCCGAGCGCGATCCCCTTGAGACGATAGACGCCGGCGGCGACCCACGAGAGGTTGTCCTGCACCGGGCGGTCCCCCTCGAAGCGCAGGTAGCGGATCCCACCACCCAGGTTGAATGCCCCGGCCCGGACGGCGGCCGCCCCGGCGGTGTAGGTCGAGCGATCGGGGAGTCGCGCAAAGGCCGCTTCGAGCGAAAGCACCCGGATCGGGCCGATGTTCGCCGGATTGTCGAAGACACCGGCCGCGTATCCCGGCATCGCCACGCCGGCACCGGCAAGCCCGGCGACCCGGACCGACGCCGGCAGGTCTGGCAGGGCGGGACGCGGCGGCTCGCCCTGGGCCTGGGCGGTCGCAGGCCAGAGCGCGGTCAGCGCGAGCCACCGCCAGCGGGTCACTGAATCCGCACGACCGCGAAACGAGGCTCCGCCGATGCCGCGGGCGCTCCACTCCCGGTGCCCGTGAGCTGGACGGTGGTCCCCGGCGAGCCGCCCGGCAAGCGGAACCGGACGTGCCGCCCACTCCCGCCACGGAGCGTCCCGCTGCGGGTATACACGCCGCTCGTGGTGTCCGGGGTCAGTGGGTACGGCTTGGGGTAGAGTCCAGGGGAGTTGGCGCCATAGACCGAACGCAGGTTCCAGGTGCGGTAGCGAAGCCGCCCGGTCTGGGCAAAACCCGGCAGATTTTCCAGGTAGTTCGCGAGCTGCCACTCCGCCACCAGATTCGGGAAGTCAATCGCGGCCACACCGGCCACATTGGTTGCCCCGAGGCGCGTGGTCTGGACCAGCCCGCGCGTCACCTGAGTCCCCAGCAGTGTGTCGGTGGAGAAGTGGTCGGCGAGCCAGCGGACGAAGAGCCACCCCGCCCCGCGGTATGCAAGGGGACCACTGTTGTTGCCGGGGGTGACCAGATGCGTCGCTTCCGGATTGTTCAGGTAGCTGTAGGCGTTGTCGAGATTCCCCGACATGAACTGCGAGAAGCATCCTGCAGCGACCAGGCACCGGTTGTCCGGAATCCCTCGGAAGCCGAGCTCCTCGGCGAAGTGCGAGAGTCCCTCATTCAACCAGAGGTCCTCGGAGAGTCCGCCACGCAGGAAGACGCGCTGATTGAACGAGATCATGTGCTGCAGTTCGTGGATCAGCACGGGCGGAAGTGCTCGCAACGCCACATTCCGCGTGACGGCGGAGCAGGTCGGGGTCGCGGCCTTCGGGGCGAAGGTGTAGAACACTTCGCGACGATTGCTGCCGGTCACCGAGGTGACGAGGTCGGCACCGTAGAAATAGCCGATGACGCGCCCGTTGGTGCAATCGCTGGTCAGCTCATTCACGCCGACGGTGATCAGCATCGCCACGCGCTGATCGGCGTCGATATCGGATGGCCGACCAAAGGCCGTGGTGTCGATCGGGAAGAGATAGTCGTCAAAGAGCGCCCCCAGCGCGGCGAGATCGCCCGGCGTGAGCGACTCGGCGGTCGCGGGGTTGGCATCGTCGGTGTACACGACGCCGTGCCGGCCAACGTAGCGCACGGTGGCGCCGACGCGGTTGAATGCCGTGCAATTGCTGTTGCGGCAGACGTTGAAGGAATCGCGCTCCCCCAGGATCGGCACCGTGGCGGTGACGGGCGGGCCAGCCCACGCCTCCCGGAGTCGGCTCGCGGGGTCGGCCGCGAGGGCAGCCTCGGCGCGCCGCAGATTCGCGTGGAAGGACGCTGCGGTGGCATCGCCCTGCCCCACCGTGGGCTCGTCGAGGGCAAATGGCGCGACCAGCGCAGCCTCTGGCTCCCCGGCGGCGAGAGAATAACTCGCCGAGATCCCGGTGGTGGTCTCGCTTCCGGCTCCTGAGAAGGCCACCACGAGATACTCCCGCGCGGTGGTCCCCCCCGGGAGCGCGAGGCAATTGCTGACACGCACGGCATCCAGGATCAGCCGCTCGCCAGGCTCAAGGACCACTGGGGTGGGCGTCGTGCAAGTAATCGGGACGGGACCGGTGCCGACGCCGCCGCCGCACGCGGCCAGCAGCATCAGAGGCAGAAGGGGCAATGCAACGCGCATGCGACGGTGACTCCAGAGGCGCAGGGAAACCGACCTAAGCGTAAGCAGGACAATGACTTTTGACAATCGCGCGGTGTCGGGATACGATTCCCGGGTGACAGACGCTCCGGTCCTCGAGTCGGTACGCTTCGACACCTTCGGGTTGGTACCCGTGGTGGCGCAGGACGCCCGCACCGGCGACGTCCTGATGCTCGCCTGGGCCAACCGCGCCGCCCTCGAGGCGACCCTCGCGACCGGCGACGCCCACTACTTCAGCCGTTCCCGACAGGCCCTCTGGAAAAAGGGGGAATCCTCCGGGAATCGCCAGCGCGTCCTCGAGGTGCGGCTGGACTGCGACGCCGACACCTTC
>JBBRGR010000269.1:0-3814 GCA_038223815.1 Gemmatimonadales bacterium | reverse complement strand
GTGACCGTCGCCTACCATCGGCTCCTGGCGGGGGGTGTGTTGTGCTCGCTCCGGGAGGCTGCGATCCGGCTGAGCCCGCATTTCTTCACGACTCCGGCCGAGGTCGCGGCGGTCGGGGACCTCCTCGGCGGGTAATGCCGTCGGGCGCTGCGTCAGGCGGACGCAGGGCATTCGACGAGAGCGACGGCAATCGGCGGCGCCCCTGGTGCCACGACCGACCAGAAATCGGACGCCCCGACGCTCACCGGGAGCGCTGGATTGACTGGGAGGATGGCGCCAGTCTGCCGATTCTTTCCGCCATGGTTGCGGTGTGTGACCTCGGGTGACTTTGGCGTCCCCGGCCCGAAAGGTGCCACAATACGGTGGCACGCGACCCGGTGGTCGGTCGGTCGCTCCCCTGTTTCACGGTAAAGGTGGTTCTCATGCGACGGCTCGCTCCCCTCCTGCTGCTGACACTGTTCGGTTGTGCAACAGACCTCGTGACGCCAACCCCGGGCGTGCTCGCGCAGCGATTGACTCTCGCACCGGATTCCACGGTCGTCGATACGGCGGGAACGCTCCAGTTCGCGGCGACGGTGGTCTGGGCGGATGCCGCGGAGCGTGCTGCTGGCATCACCTTCACGGCGACTGGTGGGGAAATTTCGGCGGCGGGACTGTTTCGGGCCGGAACGGTGCCGGGCACGTTTCGGATCGTCGCGACATGCGCCTGTGGCGTGGCGGACACCGCCAGCGTGGTCGTGCGACTCAGTGCGACGGACCCGGTCCCGACGCCCAACCCAGCCAGCTTGTCCGTGGCAATCACCGGACTCCCGCCGGGGACGCTGGCCCCGGTTGTGGTGAATGGCCCCAATGGCTTTTCGCGTCCGCTCCCGCCGAGCGGCGTGCTCGATTCCCTCCTGCCTGGGAGCTATGAGGTCCGCGCGAGCGGCACCACCGTGCTCCCCTTCTCGTACACGCCGGCCGTCTCGGTTCTGCCCATCGTCGTGATTGCCGGCGGGTCCGCGACGGTCAGTGTGGTGTACCGGCAGGGCGATGTGGCGGGAATGCGTGCGCACCCTCGCGTGTGGATGACACCCGAGCGCGTCCGCCATCTTGAAACGCAGGCGGCCGCCGGTACGATTCGCTGGACGCGCGTCAAGGCCGCTGCCGATGGGCAGCTTGGTCGAGGCACGAACTTCGGCGGGGCTGACCTCGACAAGCTCCCCGATTTGTGCCTGGTCTACCTCGCGACACGGGATGCGCGCTACGCCGCCCGCGCCGGAGTGATCCTCACGAATTACGCCGTGGAGGCGAACAGCCTGACCGGCGATTCGGGCTACGGCATTCGCTTCAATGTCCCGTTGGTGACGATGGGGCTCGATTGGTGTTACGACGGTCTCACCGTGGCCCAGCGTCAGCAGGCTGCAACGTGGCTGATGCACCGCGCGGACTGGAGCTGGCCCGAGTCCAATCCCGCGCGCGTTGGCGGCTATGGCACCAATCAGGTCGACAACAACTACTTCTGGGGCTTCATGATGACCGGGCCGGCGGCGCTCGCCGCAGCGGGCGACGATATGGGTACCGGCGCAGTCAGCGGGGCGGATCGACCGACGTACCATCGTCAACTGGCGCTGGCCCGATGGAACAACCAAGCCGTGCCCTTCTTCCAGTCGGGTGGCGTAGGTGGTGCCTGGGCGGAGGGCACGAACTACGAGAGCAGTTGGCGTGTGGGCAGCTTTGCCGACGGCTTTCTCACGGCCGGCCTCCCCGTGTCGACACCATTTCTCGAGGCGAGTCTGCGCTGGAGGATGCACTCGACGATGCCGAACGGCGCGCACAAGGTCCCATTCGGCGATCAACCGCGCGTGAGCGATGCGTCCCTGTTCACCTATGATCGGATGGCGGCGCTGTACACGCTGGGTCCAGCCAATGCCGGGGGAGCGCTGGTGGCGCAGATCTATCAGTGGCTCAACCGGATCGGACAGGTGCCGACGTCCGAGTTCAACGCCACCGCAACGCTGGCGGACGAACTGCTCCGCTATGACCCAGCCGAGATTGCGGCGCCGGATCTTGCGGCCCTGCCGAAGCACTACCTCGCGCCCGGCCCCGGCTTCTTCATCTATCGCACCAGCTGGACCGATCCGAATGCGACGGTCATGGCCTTCGAGTCCGGGCCCACCAGTGACCACGGGGCGCGCAACGCGAACGGGTTGATGATCTGGAAGGGTGGATTCTGGATCTCGGCCACGGCCAACATCTATTCCCACTCAGGGATCGAGGGTGCGACACGCAACTACAACAACCTCACCGTGGGCGGTGTGGGTCAGCAGTTGTACGGGGGCAATGGTGGGACGATCACCAGGCCGCCGCAAGTCTCCGACGAAATAGTCGCGATCCGGGGACAGGCGAAGAATGGGTACGGCTACCAGAATCAGTGGGCCAACACCCGATCCGTGTCGGACTACCTGCGGACGGTGGTGTACCTGCCGCAGGAGGACGCCTTTGTGATCGTCGACCGCGCGACGATCAACAACCCTGCGCTTGCGAAGGTGTGGCGGTGGCACATGAAGGATGCCCCGCAGGTCAGCGGCAATACCTTCCGGTTGCAGAATCCGACCGGGAGCGCCCGCTGTTTTGGTACCGTGCTTTCGCCCGGGGATGTGACGCTCGGCACCGACACGTACGCGCTGATGAACAGCGCGAACACGACCAGTCACGCCGTCACGGTCTCGATGGCGGGTCGGGCGACGGATGTCGTGGTGACGGTGCTGCAGTGCACCACGGCCCAGAGTGTCCCGCCGGCGCCAACGGCGACGGTGACGGCCACGGAAGCGGAAGTGACGGTGGGTGGGCGCCGAGTCGTCGTGACGCTGTCCGAAACCGAGGCGGTGCAGTTGCGGTAGTGGGCGCGGAGGTACCCGCCTGCAGGGGATCAGGTCGAGGCGCTGGGGTTGGACCCCGGTGGCTCGACCGATTCGTGTCCGGGCCGGAGCAGCCGGAGCCACCCCTCCGCGTGCGCCGTGGCCGCAAGCCAGCAGAGGAAACCGCCGCCCGATACGAGCACCGCGACCATGGGCCGGAAATCGCCTAGCACCAGCAGCACAGGCATCGGGGCGGCCCACAGAGCCCCACGCACGAGCGTTCGGAGGTGGTGTCGCTCCCAGAGGGCCGGGAACGGACCCAGACTCGCGCGAACGTTGATCACATTGACGGTGAGCGCCCCAATGAGGCGGGCGAGCGGGGCCCCAGCCAGGCCGACGAGGTAGGGCAACACCGCCATCATCGCCGCCGTGACCATCTGCCCCTTCTGGGCCGTCGCCGCCACGAAATCGATGCGACGGTAGGCGATGAATGCCTCATTCAGCATGGCATTCACTGCACTCACGGGAAGCGCGAAGAGTGCCACGGCCAGTGCGACTCCGCCGGCCGCAAACTCTGCGCCGAAGACTACCGTGACCGCCGCCCTCGTTCCCATCATGGCCATGATACTTCCAACCAGCAGCGCCGTGAGGAGCGGGTACATGATGCGCGCCACCATCTCGCTGATGCGTGTCGCATCCCCACGTAGCCGCATCAGCGTGGGAAGCGCGGCGGTGGTGACATTGTCGATGACCGCGCTCATGCGGTCCGCGAGCGAAATGCTGGCGGCGAAGATGCCCGCAATCGTCTCGCCAAAGAGCCAGCCGATCAACGGCGTCTCGACGCGGCCGATCGCCTGGCCTGTCAGCGACACCTTGAAGAAGCCGAAGGATCTGGCCGTGAGTACGCGCCACTGCCGGGGCCGCCATCGCAGGCGAACCGGTCCGTAATAGGTCCGCGTCCGTCGCGAGAGCAT
>JBBRGR010000268.1:0-3819 GCA_038223815.1 Gemmatimonadales bacterium | reverse complement strand
CGGGCTGGTATGGCGCACGATCATCCAGCGCCTTCAGCGCGACGCCGGCATCACGACGGTCGTGACCTCCGAGCACGACATCCTCGACGGCATCGCCTTGTCCTGCGCCTGACGAGTGGGACGTCGACGACCTCACTGGGGGATGGACGCCGACCTGACCGAGTTGGCAGCGGAGTGCGGGGGCGATCTCGCTGGACGGCTTGGCACGCCCAGGCCGTATGCCGCAGCCAACAGCACCAGCGGCGACGACACCGGCGGCTCCCGCAGCGACCCCGAAGCCGGCGCGGCCCACGTCACCGAATCCGTCCACCGCACCGACCAAGTCGGTGACACCATCGGGCAGGTGATCTCGGAGCCGCTACACCACCCCGTGACCGGTCAGCTCTTCGAGTCGCCGGTGCCCCCGGGCTCGGGTTGGCCCGGCGATCCGGCAACGTCGGGGACTCCCGTCGCACGGACGGCGCATCAGGTTGAGAAGTTGGCCGGGCTGGCCAGGTCTGTTGCGGAGCTGGACGCGGCCGTCTCGGTGTGCCGTGCCTGCCCCCGGCTTGTGCAATGGCGCGAAACCGTTGCCACTGAAGGCAAGCGGGCATCCTTCGCCGACCAACCGTACTGGGGTCGGCCCGGTCCGGGCTTCGGTGACCCGGAGCCCGAGATCCTCGTCATCGGGCTGGCGCCGGCCGCCAACGGCACCAACCGCACCGGCCGGATGTTCACTGGGGACCGCAGCGGCGACTGGATCTACGCAGCGCTGCACCGGGCCGGATACGCGAGCCAGCCCACCAGCACGCACAGTGGCGACGGGCAGTCGCTCACCGGGGTGCGGATCGTCGCGGCGGTGCGGTGCGCGCCGCCGGCGAACAAGCCGACCCCGGCCGAGCGCGACACCTGTGGATGCTGGCTCGATCGTGATCTCGCTCTGGCGGCGCCTGGTCTTCGCTCGATGCTCGCCCTGGGGGCGATCGGCTGGGACGCGACCCTGGCCAGCGCACGGCGGCTCGGATGGGCCGTCCCACGTCCCAAGCCACGGTTCACGCACGGGGCCGAGACGACACTGATCACCAACAGGGACAGGCCGATCCGACTCCTGGGCAGCTATCACGTAAGCCAGCAGAACACCTTCACCGGCAGGCTCACCGAATCAATGCTGGACGAGGTCCTCGCCCGGCTCTGAGCAGCGATAACCTCGACGCCATGACAGACCAGATCATCGCCGTGACCGTGCTCGGGGACGACCGACCCGGCATCGTCGCAGACGTGACCGGGGCCCTTGCCGGCCTGCACGGCAACCTCGAGGACTCGACGATGACGCTGCTGCGCGGTCATTTCGCCATGGTCCTGCTCATCCGCACAGGTGCCGGCGCCGAATCTGTCGAGTCTGCCCTGCACCCCCTCAGCGCTGATGGTTCGCTGGTCATCAACGCCCGGGTGCTGGGCGACTCCGCGCTGAGCCAGATCGGCGGCCCGTCCTATGCACTGCGGGTTCATGGCGCGGACCGGCCCGGGATCGTGGCTGCCATGACCGGCGTGGTGGCGCGCCACGGTGCCAATATCGTCGACCTCGGCACTCGCTTGGGCGACGGGCTCTATGTCCTGATGGCTGAGCTCCAACTGCCCAGCGAGGAGTCGTTGGCTGGCCTTGACGCCGACCTTCGGGGCGCCGCAGGCGAGCTCGGTGTTGAGGTCCACCTCTCCCCGATCGACGACGACCTGCTGTGACCAGCACAGCCATCGCTTGGGCGATGCCCGAGCTTCCCGCTGGCACCGTCCGCCGGGTCGTCCGCGCCCCAGACCTGGTGCTGTCCACCCGGGGCAATGACGTCGACCCGACTGAATCGGCAACGATCGAACTGGCTGCGGATCTGCTTGCAACCCAAGCGGTTTCGCCGGGGTGTGTGGGGCTGGCCGCCCAACAGGTCGGCGTCGCCGCAAGAGTCTTCAGCATCGATGTCTCCGGCCATGCCAAGACCCGCACGTGTCATGGCGCAGTTGTGTTGTGCAACGCAGAGGCCGTCAGCGCCACTGCGAAGGAACGTGGTCGAGAGGGCTGTATGTCGGTCCCCGACTTCACCGGTGACGTCGCCCGAGGCCGGCGGCTGGTTGTTCGAGGTCAGCTCCCGCTGACAGGGGAGTGGGTGGAGATCACCACCGACGGTTTTGAGGCGGTTGCGCTTCAGCACGAGATCGACCACACCGACGGTTTGCTGTTTCTGGACCGGGTGAGCGGGCCGCACGGCATACATCCTCGCCGCACCTATCTGTAACCTGACGCCTGTCCCCGTAGCCCAATGGCAGAGGCAGGCGACTTAAAATCGCTCCAGTGCGGGTTCGAGACCCGTCGGGGACACCAGGGTGGCCGCGATGAGCCCGACAACGGCCATCCTGACGAGGTCACAATTCATGCCGTTTGGCCGCGACCAGGGAACATCCGGCGGCCCTCAACCATTATTCTGAGTACAAGAGACTGCCCAGAGGGGCGGTACGACGTGTGGGAGGAAGACGATGGCGAGCAACCCGGTGTTCAACCGGATCGACAAGCAGATCAAGCAAGGCGGCTATGCCGGCTTTGATCGTCAGCCTGCCGGAACCCGGATGACCGGTGGGGCAGGGGTCCAGGACAACGTCACCCCCGAGCAGCTCCAGGACCTGTACAACCAGGGGTCAGCCGGGCCGGTGCAGACGGGACGTCTGACCCTGGACGACGTGGTCATGAAGACCCTCGGGCTCTTTGCCATCGTGGTTGCGGTCGCTACCGTCTCGTGGTTCGCCGTGGCCGGCAACGGCAGGCTGAGCCTGCCGCTGATGCTCGGCGGGATGTTCGGCGGCCTGGCTGTCGGCCTGGTCATCGCCTTCAAGAAGACCATCAGCGTGCCGCTGATCGTGCTCTACTCCGTGCTTGAAGGGGTCCTCGTCGGGGCGATCAGCTCGGTCTTCGACCGCATGTGGCCCGGGGTCGTCACCACAGCGGTGATCGCCACGATGTCCACCTTCGCCGGCATGTTCCTGGCCTGGAAGTTCGGCATCATCAAGGTGACCGACAAGTCCCGCCGCATCTTCGGCATGGCCATCATGGGTTACCTACTCTTCAGTCTGGCCAACGTGGTCGCGTCATTCATGGGCGTCGGCGATGGGTGGGGGTTCGGCGGTAGTGGCCCGGTCGGCATCGGTATCTCCGTGCTCGGCGTCGGCCTTGCGTCCTACTCGCTGGCGATCGACTTCGACTCGGTCGACCGTGCCGTCGCGGCCCAGGTGCCAGAGAAGTACTCCTGGCTGCTGGCCCACGGGCTGATCGTCACCCTCGTCTGGCTGTACCTTGAGATTCTGCGACTGCTGGCTCGCCTTCGCGAGTGACCGTGCCCCAGACTTCGAGATCGCCGGTTCCCCCCGAGGCCTCGATCGAGCTACAGCGCGTGGTCGAACGGTGGCGTCAGCTGCCGCTCGACCACGCGCTTTCGCAAGCCGGCCGCGTCCGCGCGCTCGTCCAGTCCCTGGCCGACGGGGTTGCCGAGGCGAACGGGGTTGCGGCGTCAGCGGTTCCGGACCTCGGACCGGCGACGTTGATGGACCAGCTCACCGTCCTGGTCCACGACGCGAGCGCCGCCGCCGCGACATCTGCGGCGGTGACATCGACGGCAGTGACATCGACGACATCGGCGTCAACGGGGCAGACATCAACGGGATCACCGGCGCTGAGTTCGACACTCGCGGCAGACCTGGCGAGCCTTCGCCGCGAACTGCGCTGACCGCCATACCCCAAAGCACCCTCTTGTTGCGGGGGCACCAACAAAAAACGAGGCCCAACCCACCCAAAAAAATGTG
>JBBRGR010000267.1:0-3831 GCA_038223815.1 Gemmatimonadales bacterium | reverse complement strand
GCCCTGAAAGAGCGGGAGATACTCCGGCGCGCTCGCCGGGCGGGCCAGGAATACGGCACCCACCAGCAGCACGACCGCCAGCCCGAGCACGGCGAAGCGGCGATTGGCGTCGAGCCCGCGGAAGGCGTCGAACATCGCCTCAGACCTGCATGTTCATGATCGACCGATACGCATCGGTCAGCTTGTTGCGCGTCTCGACCAGCAACTCCAGCGAGAGCGACGCTTCTTCGGCCGCGGCCATCACCTGGTGCAGCTCGACCGGATCGCCCCGCAGGAAGGCACCGATGATGTCTTCTTTCCGCTCCTGCATCCCGGTCACGTCGCCCAGCGCCCGCTTGAGCAGATCCCCAAAGGGTGCGTCGCTCTGGCCCACGCCGAGTGGAAGCCCCGCGCCGCGTTCCAGGGGCGAGATGCCTGGACGGATCGGAAGAATCGGAGCACTCATCGATCAGGCCCTCACGTCGAGGCGTTGGCCAATGGGCGCATCAGCATCGCGCTGCACGGCGCCGTTCGGTCCGTAACCCAGAGACCCCAGCGCCGCAGTGCTCAGGAAGAAGGCGCGCTCCTCGGCGGTGAGCACGCTCCAGAGCGGCGAGGGCGATGTCGCCCCCGCGCGACCCGGGCCACCGGCCACGGGGAGTGGGGCGGCCGGCCGTGCGGCAACGGGCGGCGTGTTCGGATAGAATGGGGTCCCCGGAACTCGCGAAATCGTCACGCGTCAAACTCCAGAACAGTCGGTCAAATGTCGAGGGCGCGGCGCAGCATCGCCTTCGCGGCCTGGAAGACAGTCGCATTGGCTTCGTGCATCCGTCGCGCCACCATGAGGTCCACGGTTTCGGTCGCGAGGTCCACGTTCGGATAGCGGACGTACCCGCTGGCATCGGCATCGGGGTGGCCCGGGTCGTACACCAAGCGTCCCGCCGAGGGGTCGGTCACGACCGTGGTCGTCGGGTTGCCGCCGGCCGCATCGTTCCCCGCCACCGCCACCTGCCGACGGTACGGGCCGCCCTCGGCGGTCCGCGTCGTTTCGGCGTTGGCGATGTTGGTGGCGATCACCTCGATGAACTTCTGCTGCCGCGACATTCCGCTGGCACTGACTCCAAGGGGACCGAGCAGCTGCCGGAGCGGACGCGGCATGATCGGGAAGCTGCCGCCGGTCTCAGCCACGATCACGCATCGCGGTGCGCAGGTCGCCATAGGACTTCTGGAGCAACTTCGCCGTTGCCTCGTAGCGGAGTTGGGTGTCCGCCAGCGCCGCCATATCCTGGGCGAGCTCGGCATCGCGGGCAGCGAGCGATGCTTCGAGCTCGCCGGCGAACCCCGCCGTCGCGCTCTGCGGCATGGCACCCGCCACTCGGGATGCGATGGTCTTGTGGGTGGCGCTCTGTTCCTCGAGGCCGCCGCGCAGCGAGTGCGTCACCGTCCCCTGACCAAACAAGCCGCTGATCATCGCTCCTCCGCATATCGGTGCATGCTCGCGATGATGCAAGCCCCATTCCGTCTGCGGAGAGCTTCGTAAGATGTTGCACTGCTTACGTTTGTGGATTTACCGTCCGGTCGAGACAGCGCCGAGCCGGAAGAATTTTCCCCTCCCCACTCGGCGACTCTTGCCGACTGGGACGCTAGGCGGCACTGGGAGAATTGAGCTTGTTGCGGAGGGTACGTTCGGAAATGCCGAGGAGACGGGCTGCGCGGGTACGGTTGCCCCCTGTCGCCGTCAGTGCGCGATCAATGGTGATCCGCTCCAGTTCGGCAAGATTGATCGGCAGTTCGGTCTGGGCGGGGTCGACGGTCCCGGCGAATCCCATGGCGGGGGGGGCCTCGAGCAGGTGCAGGTGATCGGAGAAGAGTCCGGTCGAGATCGGCCGACCGCGCGCCAGGATCACGGCCCGCTCCATCGCATTGGCCAACTCGCGGACGTTGCCGGGCCACGAATAGCGCTGGAGGTACGCCATCGTTTCTTCGGGCACCTCGGGCGCGGGCACGCCGAGATGCTCCGCGGCGGTCCGAAGGAAGTGCTGGACCAGCAGCGGGACGTCTTCGGGGCGTTCACGCAGCGGCGGGGTGCGGATCGGCACGACCTGGAGTCGGTAGTACAGATCGGCACGGAAGCGACCCGCTGCCACTTCGGCGCGGAGGTCCCGATTGGTCGTCGCGATCAGCCGGACGTCGACCTTGATCGCCTCGCGGCCGCCGACCCGCTCGAACTCCTGTTCCTGAATGACCCGCAGCAACTTCGACTGCAGGTCGAGGCGCATCTCGGAAATCTCGTCCAGCAGCAGGGTGCTGCCGTGGGCGCGCTCGAAGGCACCGGCCGCCCGCCCCGTCGCACCAGTGAAGGCCCCCTTCTCGTGCCCGAAAAGCGCGCTCTCGACCAACCCTTCGGGCATGGCGGCACAGTTGATCGTCACCATCGGCCGATCACGCCGCGGGCTCTGCTCGTGCAGGGCCCGCGAGATCAGCTCCTTCCCGGTGCCGGATTCACCCTCGAGCAGGACCGACGCCCGCGTCGGCGCCACGGTCGCGACCAGTTCCATGAGATCGCGCATCGCGGCACTGCGGCCGACCACCTTCTTCTTGCCGTGGAGGCGAGACAGCTCCTGTCGGAACGCCTCGTTTTCCTGGCGAAGCCGGGCGTACTCCAGTGCGTGGTGGATGCTGATCTGCAGCTTCTCGGCGCGGACCGGCTTGACGAGATAGTCTGCCGCCCCGGAGCGCATGGCGAGGACGGCCTGCTCGATCGAGGAATCGCCGGAGACGACGATGTGCGGGACACGCGGGTCGCGGCGGCGGAGGTGCTCGAGGAAGGGTTGCCCCGCCGGGTCGGCCAGGTGCAGATCCGCGAGCACGAGGTCGATCCCGCCACGATCCAGACGCTCCACCGCCTCGACGACGGAGTCGGCCAGAATGGCCTCGTAGCCAAGGTCGAGGAGGATCTGCTCGAAGAGCGCGGCGACGGCCGGCTCCTGGTCCACGCAGAGAATCGTTGTCACGTCAGCGGCAATCTGGTCGCAGGAGAACGTCCTCGGAGCGTGGGTCGGGAGGGCGTCCGGGGACCCGGACTCATACTGTCTCCAAAATAGCCGATAACGGCGTGAGATCCATCCTCACCCCGGAGCACGTTGGCCATGCGGGTCACCAACAGCCTGATGCAGGAGCGAATCCTGCGCAACCTGCAGCAACAGAACAGCCAGTTGCTCCGGGCGACCGACCAGGTCTCGACCGGGCTCCGCAACCGTCGCGTCTCGGATGACCCGATTGCCGCGGCCCAGGTACTCGGGGCCGACACCGCCCTCCGCGCGGTGGAGCAATACCGCCGCAGCGTCACCTCGATCCAATCGCGGCAAGCGGCCGAGGAGACGACGCTCGATCAGGTGGGGGACCTCCTCTCCCGAGCCCAGGAGCTGGCGACCGCACAGGGGAGCAGCACAGCGAACGCCCTGACCCGCGCTGCCACGGCAGTCGAGGTGCAGTCGCTGATTGATCAGGCGATCTCCCTCGGCAACCTCCGCTTCGGCAACGACTATCTCTTCGGCGGCCTCGCCACCGGCGCGCCACCGTTCCAGCCCGATGGCACCTACGTCGGCACCCCGACCGGGCGGCAAGCGGAGATCGGGAGCGGACTGCTCGTGGACACGGTCCATTCCGGCCAGGAGATCCTGGTCGACAGTGGGGTGCTCACCTCCCTGAGCGCCCTGCGCAACGCGCTGCAGGCCAATGATCCGGCTGCCGTCCGGAACGCCATTGCGCCGATCGACTCGGCCTTTGACGCAACGCAGATCACGCTGACCGAGATCGGGGCCCGGACGCGGAACCTCGAGTTGAGCCTCG
>JBBRGR010000266.1:0-3838 GCA_038223815.1 Gemmatimonadales bacterium | reverse complement strand
GACCAGCGCCCTGGATCCCCAGGCGACCCAGCGGATCGAGGAGCTGCTGTTCGAGCTCAAGCAGGAGTTCACCATCGTGATCGTGACCCACAACATGCAGCAGGCCGCGCGGTCGTCCGACACCACGTCGTTCTTCTACATGGGGCAGCTGATCGAGACAGGACCGACGCGGCAGATCTTCACGGCCCCCCGTGAGCCACAGACCGAAGCCTATATCACCGGGCGGTTTGGATGAGCGAGCCGCTGCTGCGCGCCCCGATCCCCCCGCGAAGCCCGGACGCCGCCTCGGTCCAGGATGTGGCGCCAACGGCGGTCGCCATCGACGTGCGCCAGTTCAACTTCTGGTATGGCGCCACTCAGGCGATCTTCGACCTCAACGCCACGTTCGGCCGACGGCAGGTCACGGCGGTCATCGGGCCATCCGGATGCGGCAAGAGTACCTTTCTCAGGGCTGTCAACCGGCTGCATGACCTCCTCCCCGATGCACGCTGCACCGGCACGCTGCGTCTGGAGGGTCTCGACGTCTACGGCCCGGGCACCGACGCGGTCGCGCTGCGGCGCCGGGTCGGCATGGTCTTCCAGAAGCCGAACCCGTTTCCGAAGAGCATCTTCGACAACGTGGCCTTCGGTCCGCGGCTCAACGGGACCGTGCCGCGCCGCGAGCTGCCGGACCTGGTCGAACGCTGCCTCCGACAGGCCGCCCTCTGGGACGAGGTCAAGGACCGCCTCGACCGCGACGCGCTGGCGCTCTCCGGGGGCCAGCAGCAGCGGCTCTGCATCGCCCGGGCGCTGGGGAACTCGCCTGACGTGCTCCTGATGGACGAGCCCTGCTCGGCGCTGGACCCGATCGCGACCCAGAAGGTCGAGGAACTGATCTTCGAACTGAAGCGTGACTACACGATCATCGTGGTCACGCACAACATGCAGCAGGCCGCGCGCATCTCCGACGTCACCGGCTTCTTTGATCGGGGGCGCCTGGTGGAGATGGGCGGCACCAACCAGATCTTCACGAATCCGCGGCACGAGCGGACGGAAGCATATATCACGGGGAGGTTCGGATGAGCGTGGACACCCATCGCCACTTCCACGAGGAACTCAGCCACGTCAAGGTGCGCCTGCTGACCATGTCCGGCGAAGCCGAGGCCGCGCTCGGACTCGCCGTCGAGGCCCTCCTGGAGCGCAATGCCGAGAAGGCGGCCCGGGTCATCCACGGCGATCGCACGATCGACGCAATGGAAGTGGAGATCGAGGAGCAGTGCATCAACCTCCTCGCCCTGCAGCAGCCGATGGCGCGCGACCTGCGCATGCTCACCTCGGCGCTGAAGATCGCCAACGACCTCGAGCGCGTCGGCGACCATGCGGTGAACATCGCCCAGTCCGCCGATCGCCTCGCCAAGAGCCGGCCGATCACGCCCGAGCCGGAGATTGTCGAGATGGCACGGCTCGCCCGCGGGATGCTCTCTGATGCGCTCGAGGCGTTCATCCGGGGCGACGCCGCCGCAGGTCGTGAGGTCTGTCGGCGTGACGACAAGGTGGATGGCCTCCACAAGTCGGTCTTCCGGATCCTGCTGACGCACATGATGGAGGATCCCCACATGATCGGCGCCGGCATGGAGCTCTTTCTCGTGAGCCGCAATCTGGAGCGGGTCGCCGATCTGGCCACCAACATCGGCGAGGACGTGGTCTTCCTCGTCGAAGGGAAGTCGATCAAGCACCACGCCGAGGATCGCGGCGACGCCGCCACGTGACCGCCCCGGCGGCACCCCGCGAGCGCCTCGGCGCGATTGACGTCGGCTCGAACTCGATCCGGCTTCTCGTCGCCGAGCTCGACCCGGCGAGCGGGCTCGAGGTCATCGACGAGGTGAAGGACATGCCGCGGTTGGCGCGCGGGATCGCGACTACCGGGGCACTCGACCCTGTCGCAATGGAGCAGGCCTTCGAGGCACTCCGCCGCATGAAGGGGGTCGCCGATCGTCGCGGGGTCACCCGGCTCGCCGCCGTCGCCACCTCGGCGATGCGCGATGCCTCGAACGGGCCCGCCTTCGCCGAACGGATTCGTCGTGAACTCGGCATCCCGCTGGAGATCATCGGCGCCGACCGCGAAGCCCAGCTGTCTTGGCGCTCCGTGGCCCACCACTTTCCGATGGCAGGCACCCGCACGCTCGTCGCCGACATCGGTGGCGGTTCCCTCGAGCTCATCGGGGCCGTGGATGGTCTGGTCGAGGTGACAACCTCGCTGCCGCTGGGTGCCGTGCGGCTTACCGAATCGCACCTGCCCGGGCGCGGTGAAACGCGCGACGAAGTCGCCGACCTCCGGAAGCATGTGCGGCAACTGCTGCGAAAGGCGCTCCCCTGGCGTGATTGGCTGCAGGCCGCGTTCATTGGGTCCGGGGGATCTTTCACCAACCTCGGCCGGATGGCGTCCGCCCGCCGCGGCCATCCCGCCGAGACGGTGCATGGGACCATGGTACAGACCGGGGAGGTCGAGTCGCTGCTGGAGTGGCTGAGCACCAAGACGGCTGCCGAGCGCGCTGCGATCCCGGGCCTCAACCCGCAGCGCGCCGACATCATCCTCGCCGGACTCGCGGTGACCGCCGAGCTCCTGGCGCTGACCGATGCGCGGCAACTCACCGTCTCGGCGTTCGGGCTCCGCGAGGGGCTGCTCCTCGACATGGTCGGCCATGATGCCCCGGCACGGCCCACCGATCCGCTGCGACTGATCCGCGAATTCGCGGATCGCTGTCGCTCGGATCGACGCCACGTGGAGCATGTCCGCCTGCTGGCACTCTCGCTGTATGACCAGCTCGCGCCCGTGCTGGGCTCGGCCCCGGAGGAACGGTGGCTGCTCGAGGCTGCCTCGCTGCTGCACGATGTCGGGCAGCTCGTGTCGTATCGGAAGCATCATCGTCACAGCTATCAGCTCATCACCCACGCGGAGCGACTCGGCCTCGGCGCACGGGAACGACAGATCGTCGCCCTTGCCTCGCGCTACCACCGCAAGGCAGGACCGAAGCGCAGTCACGAGGAGTTCAGCGCGCTTGCCGAGGAGGAGCAGGCCCTTGTCCGACGGATCAGTGGGGTGCTGCGGGTAGCCGACGGACTCGACCGTGGACACACGGCGTCCGTGGATCGCATCACCGCCACCCTCCTCGACGACCGCTGCGTCATCCGCGCCTACCCACGGCTGCAAGGGGCGGATATCTCGCTCGAGGTCTGGGGAGCCGAGCGGAAGGCGGACGTGCTGGCGAAGACGCTGGACTGCGAGGTGGTGATCGCGTCAGGGATGTGAGGGGCGAACGGTGAACGGTGGACGAAAGTGCCACCCCACGCCCCTACGCCCCGTACGGCACCCAGATATTCTTGACCTGCGTCGCCTGGCGGAGGAACTCGGTTCCCTCCCCGTCCCCCGCTGACGCCCACTCCCGCACCGTCCACTCGGTCCAGGTCCGCTTGAGATTCCCGACGGAGAGGCGTTCCACTGCCGTCGCCTCGTCGCGGGTACCGAAGCACCAGCAGGCATCCACATCATCGTGACTGGCGAGCGGGGCGAGCAATTCGCTCGTCGTGCCGGTCACCAGATTGATCACACCGCCCGGCAGGTCCGAGGTCTCGAAAACCTGATAGAGGTCGGTCGCCGCCAAGGGGGCGTGCGGCGAGGGAATCGCCACGACCGCGTTCCCCATCGCAATGGCCGGCAGCACCGTCGAGAGCAATCCGAGCAGTGGGGCTTCGTCCGGGCAGCGGATGCCGATGACGCCGAGTGGCTCGGGCATCGCCAGGGTCACGTTGCGGAGCGGGGTGTGATGCACGGCCCCGTCGTACTTGTCGGCCCAGGCGG
>JBBRGR010000265.1:0-3851 GCA_038223815.1 Gemmatimonadales bacterium | reverse complement strand
GAGCAACCTGCGAGGACTCGGGGTTACCTGTGGGCTGGCCGGACTCCGCGACACACCGGAGCAGGTTGCCGCCCTGAACTCGAACCTCGATTTCCATGACGGTGTCGCGGCGGGACACCGCTTCACCCCAAGCGCTGTGGCGCGACTGCGGCGTGTCTGCCGGGAACAGCGCGTCGAGGTGCTTCATGCCCACGACGCTGGGAGTCAGACTGTTGCATCAGCGCTACGGTGTGTCTTGCCCGCTCTACGCATTGTGATGACATTCCATCGGACGCTGGGCTTGGACTCCGAGGGGTGGCGGAACCGGATGCGGAATCGCCTGACCCTTCCGGCGGTCGCGCGTGTGATCACCGCTTCCGAGGAGCGCAGGGACTATTTTGCCAGAACGACCGGCCTCGCTCCCGACCGGATCACCGTGATCCCGCACGGAGTGGAACTTGATACGTTTCACCCTGACACAAGTCGCCGGGCCTGGGCGAGGGAGATGCTGGGATGCAGCCCCGACACCACGCTCCTCATGGCGATCGGGCATTTTGGCGCCGAGAAGGGCCTGGATCAGGTGGTCACTGGAGTCGCGGATGCCTTGGCTCGCTGGCCGGACCGCGGGGCACACCTCGTCATCCTGGGGACGGGAACTCCCGACCAGGAGTCTGCCCTGCGATCTCTCGGCCAGTCGCTCCTCGGGGACCGGGTCTCGTTCCTTGGGTTCCGGACCGATGTGGCCAATTGGCTCCAAGCAGCCGACCTCCTCATTCATGCACCGCGGCTGGAGGCCTTCGGTCTGGTGACCCCACAAGCGATGGCCTGCGGCCTCCCGGTGGTGGCGACGGACGTCGGTGGCCTGCCCGAGATCGTCCTGGACGGGCAGACGGGCCGCCTGGTCCCCCCGAACGACCCGGGACGCCTCGGCGAGGCCATTGCGGGATTCCTGGGTGATCCGGCCGCCCGCGCCGTGATGGGCCGCGCCGCCTTGGCCCGAGCACGCACCCACTTCGACGCGCACGTCTGTGCCGAGCGACATCTGGCCCTGTATCGCTCGGTACGCCGATGACGGCGCGGTTCGCGATCGGGTTGGCCCTCGCAAAGTGGCCTGCTCCTTGCTCCTCGGCGATGCGGAACGCGCCCAATTCATGCCTGTGCAGGAGGTTGTCGTGAGTGCAGAAGTCACTATCGTCGTCGTCCCCCGCGACCGCTTCAGCAGCGTGCTGCCATGCGTCGAGTCGATCCTCGAGCACACCCCCGAGGCGTTTCACCTGATGGTGCTCGACTTCGGCTATTCGGTCGCCACCATTCGCGCGCTGGAGAGCGTGTGCGAGGGCCGCTCCTGGGAGCTGGTCCCCTGTGGGCGCACGATCCCGATGGAAGCGTTTCGTGCGGCGCTCCCCCGGATCACCTCGCCCTACACCTGCTGGGTGGACAACGACACGTTTGTCACCCCGGGGTGGATGACCACCCTGCTTCGGGGTGCCCGCGAGGAGGGGATGCGGGTCATTCTCCCGCTCACGTGGGAGCGGGAAGGACTCGACATCGACGCTCGCCGCCTGACGATGCGGGTGCATGTCTCGCACGCCGAACTCCGGAAGGTCACGGTCGACGGCACCGAGTACGTCTTCGACTACAAGCCCTTCCGTCGCGCCGCCCGCGAGGAACTCCCCGCCGGCCCGTGGGAGATCGACTTCTTCGAGCTGCACACCTTCTTTGCCGAGACAGCGGTGCTGCGCCAGATCGATTTTCCGGCGATGGTCGTGCGCGAGCACGTGGACATCGGGATCCAGCTCCATCGTCTCGGCATCCCGATCTGGTGCGAGCCGCGTGCGGAAGTGGTCTTTGACAACATCCACTCACGCCCCACGATCGAGGACTTGCGCTTCTTCTTCTTCCGGTGGGCCGACACACGGATTGATCGGAGTCATGCCCTCTTTCACGAGCGGTGGGGCTGGCGATTCTACAACGAGCAGTTCCTCAAGAACTGGGCGTTCCGTCGTCGGGTCTTTTCGGTGGCGCGCTTCTGTTTCCTGCCACGGAAGCCGGCGGACGTGCTCTCGCGTGTGATGGTGAAGCTCTTCCGTCCGCCGATCCCAGCCGCGCTGCGCCCTGACCCGACGGCGCGATCGGAACGTGCGTTCGGCAACGCCGATGCTGCCGTCCCGACGGCGGGCTGACGTGCGGCCGAAACGGTGACCCACCCTGTCGTCCCCCCGGCGCACTTCCGTCGCGGGGCGCCGATGGATCGCCATCAGGCGCGTCGCGCGGCCACGGTGTCCCTCCTGGCCGCGGGGCTGACCGGTGACGCCCTCGACTACGGCTGCGGTTGGGGCGACCTCACGGCGCGTCTGGCCCCGCAGTTCCAGCAGATCCGCGGCGTCGATGCCGATCCGGAGCGGGTGGCGTTCGCCGCGGCGGAACATGCGCCGGTTTCCTTCGCGCCCTGCCGCCCGGATGGGCTCGACCTTCCCGCCGCCAGCGTGGATGTCGTCTTCTCGACCGTCGTCCTCCACTTCGTTCCCGACGCAGACGCCTATCTGGCCGAGTGCCGCCGAGTCACCCGCCCGACGGGTTCGCTGGTCATCATGATCCAGAACCCCGACTCCTTCTGGATGCGGCTGCGCGGAGCGCTCGGCCGCCCGGTGGACGGCCCCGGTTGGGGTGGGCGGTCGCGGAAGGATCTGCTTGCCATGCTGGCGCGCCACGGATTTGTCGCGGAGCGGGAAGCAGGGTTTTACGATCCGCCCTTCGACCGGCTGCGCACGCCCGGGGACGCGCTCCTCGGCGTCCTCAACGGCATCGGGCATCTCCTCCGCCTGGATGGCTTCTGGTCCTACGTCGGCTACCGCTGTCGGAGGGCGGGATGAGTCACCGGGGAGCGCCGCACACGATCATCCACTGCATGTACTCCGTCGCCATTGGCGGCCAGGAGATGGTGGTCCTCTCGTTGCTGGCGCAGCTCGATCGATCCCGCTTCACGCCCCGTGTCCTCTGTTTCCAGGGGGGCGGGGAACTCACGGCGCGGTTCGAGGCACTCGGAGTCCCAGTGGACATCCTCGACGCCCCACCCGGCTCTGGTGGCGTGACATGTCTCGCGGCGATGCGCCGCTACTTCCGGAGGCATCGTCCTGCGATTCTCCATACCCACAATCCGACGCCGCATCAGTACGGGGCGCTCGCCGCGGTAGGCGGGGCGGTGCCAATCGTCGTCCACACCAAGCATGGTCGGAATCAGCTCCTGACCGCCCGCGGCCGGTGGCTCGAGCGGCTTGCCGGTCGCCTGACCGACGTCGTGGTCCCGGTGTCCGCCGATGCGGCCGAGGTGGCGCGTGGAATGGATGGCGTGCCAGCCAGCCGCATTCATGTCATCCGGAACGGCATCGCGATCGGACCGGCTGTCCCGCGGAGGCCCTCGACGCGTCGGCACGTCGTCCATGTCGCGCGACTCAACAAGGTCAAGGACCAGCCCACGCTGTTGCGCGCCGCACGGATCGTGGCGGACACCCACCCGGACTTTCATCTGGATCTGGTCGGCGATGGGGAGCAACGTGAGGCGCTCGAGCAGCAGGTGGACGCGCTCGGTCTCCGCCAGCAGGTGACCTTCCACGGATTCACTCACGACGTGACGCCCTACCTCGCCGCCGCGGACCTCTTCGTCCTCTCCTCCGTGAGTGAAGGCATTGCCCTGACGCTCCTCGAGGCGATGGCAGCAGGATTACCGGTAGTCGCCACCGATGTCGGTGGCAATCGTGAGGTGGTCGTCGTCAACGAAACCGGCCTGCTGGTACCTCCACAGGCGCCTGAGGCGCTGGCCGAGGCAATGCTCGCCATCTTCGCCGACCCGACGAAGGCCGCCGCCATGGGAC
>JBBRGR010000264.1:0-3881 GCA_038223815.1 Gemmatimonadales bacterium | reverse complement strand
GGCATTCGAAGTCGGAGAATTCCACCAGCGTGACCCGCGGCGTCGCGCTGCCCATGCGATGCCCGGCGGTGCCGAACCGCTCCCAGTCCTCGAGGAGGACCGGGACCTCAGGAGGCGGTGGAGGGGGAGACACCGGGAAGACCAACCGCCACGTCACCGCCACGGCGCATCCCACCGAGATCGCGGCGAGGACATTCAAGCACCCGCTGCCACGGGTGGTCTGGGGCATCAGTGCTGACCTGCGCTTGTGAGTTGGGAGAGGCTGCATATGCCACTCCTCACAAGCTACGGTAGAGCCGCAAATCCGTCGAGACTGCGGTTTTGTGCCACTTTGTCCCAAAACCATGGGACTCGCCTATCCGATTGTACCGTCACCCACCATCTCCCCACGGAGTGTAGGGAGGGAGGGAGGGAGCACCGGCTCCGCCACCACCTTTTTGAAGCGCAACGCTTTCTCCAGCGCGGGTTCCCAGGCCCCATGCGCACGCAGCTCGTGCCACCCCATGCCGAAGCAGCGCTTGGCGAGCGCGGAGAGTCTCGTGCCGGTGAGGTCGTGACGCCGTGCAACCACGTCGATGACGTCGCCGGTGCGGAGGGCATCCGCGAGGCACACGCAGCCGAGGTAGATGTCACGGCAATCGCCCGGACTCGGGAGGCCGAGCCGACGGAGCTGCCGACGAGTACCAGATCCCTCGCTCGCGCACTCGAAGACCAGGCGTACACCGTCCGACACCTCCCTCTCGGTCCGGAGCGCAAGGGCGGTGATCCAATCCTCGTAGGTGGGCAATGGCCGACGCTGGACAGCCGTGCGCCAGACCGTCGGATCGGCGTCCAGATCTACGACGAGGACTCGGCTCGCGGGAACGCCATGCGGCGCGAGCTCCGCCGGGTGGGCCACAGGCGGCATGAGCAGGGGACACCATGGATAGCTGCGTGCGAGGCCAAGTAGGCGGAGGACGTTCTGCATCGATGGCGTGGTGATCGGGACCAGCACCAGCAGTGCGCCGAGTGGAGGCACGCCGACCAGCGGGGTCAGACTGCGGGCGAGGGGCGGTAGCATGTGCAACTGCACGGACGGGCTCCGTTCGAGGGACTCATCCAAGGTATACGCACCCGGCCCCCTGTGGCGGAAGGACTCCCCACCCCTATCGGCGTGGCGGGGGGGGGCTACCCCCCACCACGGATCGCGTAGCTCGCGATCCCCTGCTCCCCGTCCTCGCTTTCGAGGAGTGCCCAGATCCGATCGCGCTGTGCGACCTTCAACGTCACATTGGATGGGAGTGACACCTCTCCGATCGGCTTCCCATCCGGTGCGAGGACCTGCCAACGCCGCTCCGCAGTGATACTGCGTATTTCAACCCATACGGTGCCATCACGCCCGACGACCAGGTCCCGGAGGGGTGGGTACACGGTGGGGATGCGCATCCGTTCTGCGTCGGCGCGCGCGTCGGCCCCTGTAGCGCCTTTCACGCGCCGTGCCCGAGCGCTGTCAATTGCAGCACGAGGGATCGGGATGGGGGTAAAGGGATAGCTCCGATTGAACACGGTATCGCCACGATGGTTCAGAGTCACCACTCGATACGTCCCCTTCCCTCCGCCGCTTCCCTCAACCGTCGCAAAAGCGATGCGGCCCCCGTCGGCGGCGTACGCCTCGTGGGGTTCCGCACAGAATGGAATGGTGATCGCGCCTTCGCTACAGGACCGCCCAGACGGGGAGAATCCAAGAACTTTCTTTACCTGCCCATTCTGGTCGACCAGTAGCAGTGGATATTCACCGCGGACATAGCTTGGAGGAAGCCACTCCGTCCGTGCCCGGTCCCACTGAATCGCGGAGAAGAGCATCAGGCCGCCAGAATACCTGGCCTGGGGAAAAGGGGAGGTGAACTCCACTGGCGGGATCCCGCGGCTCGGCGCATAGGTCGCAGCTCTCAGCAGAGGCACGGTGCCCAGTACCTGCTTCGGCGGCGACATCAGCGTGATTCTATTGAGTACCCGGTCCGCGACCCACAGCGTGTCCCCGGTCCACAGCAAGTATCCCACGTACCGAAATTCTCCGGGGCCTGCACCCGCGCGGCCGATCGTGCCGAGTGCCTGCCCGGTGCTCGAGAAGAAGCGGATCGAGTTCTCGAGGGGTTGGGTCACGGCGATCATGCCATCACGCGAGACCGCCATGTTGATCGTAAGGCCGAGGTCGGCAGTCTCGGGTGCAATGTATAGATCGCGGACGGCGGTAAGCGTTGCGGAGCTCTGCCCGCCGAGCACGGTCGGTGCAGCAGCTCCGATCATGGAGAGTACGACTGCGGCCCTCAGGGATCCTCGACAGACTTGCGTGGTTGCGTTCACTCCACCACCATCCCCGTTGCCCGCTGCACCAACACCGCGCCCTCCACCGTGCGCACCGTCACCTCCAGCCGGTACTCCCCCGTGTCGAGCTTGGCGAAGTCCAGGATGCGCTCGATCTCGGCGAAGCGCTGGGTAAGTCGATGATCGAAGCCGCGCTGGAGCTTGGGCACCGTGTCCTGCTCACGTGTGCCATAGAGCGCCAGCTCGACCCGGACGTCGCGTGGCGGCGCGTCGCACCAGAGTTGGAAGTACAGCTCCACGGGTTCGGCACGCGCGAAGCGCATCGAGGGCGAGAGGAGAAGCGAGCGGCCATCGAGCTCCCACGGGATCGCGCGCGCCGGTGAGCCAAGCACCAGATCCGACATCCCGACCGGACCGCGGGTGAAGTCGGCGGATTCGCCGGCGATGCTCCCTGATTTGCCGCGGAGCTGATCCCGCACCGAGAGCCGCCACGCGAGTGTCCCACCCGAATCCGAGATGCTCAGCACGCCGCCGATCATCGTCCGATCCCGCCCGGGCGGCACCTCTAGGTGCAGTTGTGCGTCGCGCCAACGATTCTGTCCTGCCTCCCACAGTGCCAACTCCGCCTGGAGGATGTTGGCGCTGTCAGCGTGGGTCACGTCGTTGCCATCGACCACCATGGGCACCACGAGGAGACGCTCTCCGCTGGCGGGGGAGAAGAGACGATATGCAGTGGCGAAGGGATCAATCCGACCTCGCGTGAGATCGAAGGTCGTCGGGATGGCGCATGGCTTCCCCGCTTCCGCTTTGGGACCTGGGACGTAGAGCGAGCAATCGCGGAACCCCGACGCGTGATGTATCACGGCGTGGAAGTGATGCGCGAGGCGATCTGGACCGGTCTGCTTCCACCGTCCCAACGTTGCGTTGCGCTCTCGGACCCATGACAGGAACGTCGAGTCAGGCATGGTCAGGATCTGCGTCCATTCCGACCGATCCATCAACTGCCACGTTTTCATATGCTGGGCTTGTCCAAACCACCCCGGGGCGCGTCCCCAGAGATGCCACCCGACCTCCGCCCGATCCGCTGGCGTGTGGGCAGCTGTCGCAGCGGCATCGAAAAAGTGATTTCCAAGGGGCAGATCGAGTCCACGGAACGAGACATAGGCCAATCGTAGGAAGTGCCAGGTGGAATCGTGCCCAACGCGAAGCGCTCGCTTGGCGCAGGTGACCGCGTCGCCATAGTCGAAGAGAGACACATGGAGGGACAGAGATACACAGGTCCGCAACACGAGCGGCGAAGGCTGAAGGCGTTCCGATTGCGCCGCATGGATGACTGGCGCGAGCGAACGGGGCCCTGTAAATAATTCTGTGTGATGGTCATACTTCGACCCCCAAGGAGGTCGCGGATGACGATCAAGGACGAGTTGCTGGACGAGTTGCTGCGGGGCTACGAAAAGCCCGAGGATATTCTGGGGCCTGCGGGCCTGTTTGCCCAGCTGCAGAAGGCGATTGCCGATCGGGTGCTGAAGGCCGAATTGTCGCATCATCTGCGGGAGGAGGCGGAGGGCGCCGAGCCG
>JBBRGR010000263.1:0-3897 GCA_038223815.1 Gemmatimonadales bacterium | reverse complement strand
CGTCAAGCCCGGCGATGTCCCGGTGTACGTCGAGAACGGGGCCGCCGATCTGGGCGTCACCGGCACGGATGTGCTGCGCGAGTCCGACGCCGACGTCCTCGAGCCGCTCGACCTGGGCTTCGGGGCGTGTCGGCTGGTCGTGGCCGCGCCCGTCACGACGCCCTACCCCGGACTGCCGCACGGACGCACGCCGCGTGTTGCCACCAAGTATCCGCGCCTCGCCCGGCAGCACTTCGCCGCGATGGGACGTGCCGTCGAGGTCATCATGGTGGGGGGGAGCGTCGAAGTGGCCCCGCTCCTGGGCCTGGCCGACTGGATCGTGGACCTCGTGGACACCGGCACCACGCTCAAGGCGAACGGCCTCACCGAGCGCGAGATCATCCTGCAGAGCACCGCCGTGCTGGTGGCCAATCGCGCGTCCCAGAAGTTGAAGCTCGAGGCGCATCTCCGGCTGATGGGGATGATCGATCATCGATGATCGAGGATCGATCATCGGCTGCTAGGGCCTCGCCACCACATCGTACACACTGCGATACTTCTTCCGCACCCCGCTGTTCTTCGGCGGAAAGACGTTGAACTTGATGATGTGCCAGAACGCCGCCACGCCGTCCTTCCAGCCGATCTTCTTGCCTTCCTCATACGTCCGGCCACTGTAGGAGATCGGGAGCTCCCAGATCTTCGCGTGGGCCTGCGCGAGGCGCGCGGTGAGCTCCGGCTCGAAGCCGAAGCGATCGGTGGTGAGAATCAGCTTCTTCATCAGCGGGGCACGGACCACCTTGTAGCAGGTCTCCATGTCGGTCAGGTTCAGATCGGTGAACATGTTGGACATGACGGTCAGCGCGGCATTGCCCACCGAATGCCAGAAGTAGAGCACGCGATGCGGCCCGCCGAGAAAGCGCGAGCCGAAGACCGCATCGGCCCCGCGGTCCTCGATCGGACCGAGGAGTGTCGGGATTTCGGCGGGATCGTATTCCAGGTCGGCATCCTGGACCACGATCACATCGCCGGTCGCGGCCGCGATCGCCGTCCGGATCGCCGCACCCTTGCCACGATTCACGGGATGGTGACGCACCGCGTCCACGCGCCCCTCGGCGAGAAGCCGGTCGAGGATCTCGGCCGACCCATCCGACGAGCAATCATTGACGCAGACGATCTCCTTGTCGATCGGCACGGCCCGCACCCGATCGACGAGGGTCTCGAGTGTCCGGGCCTCGTTGTACACCGGGATCAGGATCGAGACACGCAGGGTCATTGCGACTGGCTCCGCTGGGCGAGGGAAAGGGCAAGCGCAATGGCTGCGCGCATGCTGCTGGCGTCGGCGCGCCCGGTGCCGGCGATGTCCATCGCCGTCCCGTGATCGGGGGAGGTCCGCACGAACGGCAGACCGAGCGTGACATTCACGGCCTCACCGAAGGACGCTACCTTGATGGCCGTCATGCCGACGTCATGATAGGGCGCGAGGACCGCGTCGAATTCCCCGCGCATCGCGCGCACGAAGACCGTGTCGGCCGGCAACGGGCCCGCCGCACCCAGTCGCTCGGCCGCGGGTGCCATCACGCGCGACTCCTCGTCGCCGAAGAGCCCCTGCTCGCCAGCATGCGGATTGAGCGCACAGAGCGCCAACCGCGGGGCCGCGATCCCGAACCAGTCCCGCAAGGCGCGCGCCGTGACCTCGCCGGTTCGCACGATCTTGTCGGTGGTGAGCAGCAGGGGAACATCGCGGAGCGGCACATGCGTCGTGACGAGGACCACACGGAGCCGGTCGCTGGCCAGCATCATTGCCACCTCGACGCCTCCGGCGAGCTGCGCCAACCATTCCGTGTGGCCGGGAAAGGGAAAGCCCGCGAGGTGCAGCGCGTGCTTTTCCGCTGGACCGGTGACGATCGCATCCACGTCACCCTGAAGTGCGAGCCGGGCGGCCTGCTCGACCGCCCGCCCGGTGATCAGGCCGGCCTCGACGGCGCCAGCGCGGGCCGGCCCCTTGCCGGGGTGCCAGGGACCAGTCGGGTGTCGGTGGGCAGCGGGAAGGGCGTCAATCTGTTCGCGGGCGCCGAGCAGGGTGATGTCGGCGTCGACGCCGTCGGCGAGTGCCGCGGCCACGATTTCCGGCCCGATCCCGCGTGGGTCACCCAGGGTGACGGCGAGACGAGGCCGACGGGTCACGGCCAGCGAATGTCCACGTAGGTCCGACGGCGCAGTTCGGCCATGTAGGCGCGGAGTCCCAGATCGACGGACAGGTTTCGGCGGATCGCCTCGCGGATGCTGTCGTAGGACCGCGGCCCTTCCGCGGTCCGGCCCGTGACCTTCGCCACCGCCCACTTGGTGCGGAGCGGATCGCCCTGCACCTCGAGCGAGAAGACCGGCGTGACCTGGCCCGAATCGACGCCGGCGATGGCGCTCCGGTAGCCCCCGGTGAGGGAGTCCGAGGGAATCCCCTCGACGTCGCGCTCCTCGGCAAGATCGTGATAGATGCGCTGGAGCGAATCGAACGACGCCCCCTGCGCGAGGGCGACGGCGATGTTGTCTGCGCGCAGCCTGGCGGCGAGTGCGCCCGTGGAATCCACCTGCGGGATGATGAGGATGTGGCGGGCCTGCACTTCCGTCGGCTGGGCGCGCGTCACCTGGATGATGTGGTAGCCGAAGGGGCTCTCCACCGCATTCGAGACGACGCCTGGCTTGATGGAGAACGCCACCTCCTCGAACTCGCGCACCATCTGGCCCCGACGGAAGAAGCCGAGATCCCCACCGGTCTCCTTCGTGGCATCCATGCCGAAGCGCTTGGCGGCGGTGGCGAAATCGGCGCCGTTCCGCAGCTCGCCGATGATCGAGTCCACCAACGCCTTGGCGCGCGCCTTCTCGGCCTCCGCCGGCTTCGGGGCGATCACGATCTGCCGGAACGATACCGACGCCGGGCGGGCGCCGAACATCCCCGCCTCGGCGTAGCGATCGTAGTACCCGCGCACTTCCTTCTCGGTCGGCGCGAGGTCCTTGAGCACCTTGGTCTGCCGCAGCGATTCCGTGAAGCGCTGCCGATAGAACTCCTTCCGCTGCTGCTCAATGAGCCAGCGTCGGTAATCATCCACGGTGGTGAAGCCGATCCCCTTCATTTCGGCGTCAAACTCCAACTGCGTGCGGTAGCGGCGACGCTGCCCGGCCAGCACCTGAGCCACCGCTTCGGCGACCTCCTGGTCGGTTACCTGGATCATGGTGTCCTTGATCGCTTCCTGGTAGAGCAGCTCCTCGTTGATCAGCGTATCGATCAGCGCGCGACGGTACGCCAGCTGCGCCTCGGGCTCCTTGGGGACTCGCGCCGCCGGATTGCTCTGGTTCTGGTAGAATCGCTCCTCGACCTGCGAGAAGAGGATCGGTGTGACCCCGACCACTGCCACGATCCGGTCGATTGATTCCCGCTCCTGAGCCGACACCACGCGCGTGGTGCTCCCGAGCAGGAGCACCGCGAGCGTGGCAGCACGCAACGGAAGGATCACGGCGTCCCGCTGCCGCCAGGCACCGGTGCAGGCCCCGGCGCCGGCGCGATCGCCCCGGGCATCCCCGGCACCGGGTTGTCACCCGCCTTGGCGACGGCAAGATCCACCGCCCGCTTCACCCCGACCTGATTGACGCCGAACTTCTCATGGCCCCGAAGCGCATAGGCGATCATCCCCGGCAACATCCGCAGCTGCACCTTGCCGGAGGTCATGGCATCGAAGAACTGATCCACCTTGAGCTGCGCCGCCTTGGCGCGGTCTGCCGCACTCGCCTTCGGGTCGATCACCGCCGGCGTGAGTTCCATGACGACCCGCAACTCCTCGATCTGCTTCTTGAACTGCGTCTCGATGTTCTTCCACTCCTCGGCCGTGACGGAGATCTTGTTCCGCTCGGCGTCCTTGAGGAGGA
>JBBRGR010000262.1:0-3917 GCA_038223815.1 Gemmatimonadales bacterium | reverse complement strand
CTGGGCGACAGGCGACTGGGCGACAGGCGACTGGGCGACAGGCGACTGGGCGACCATCGGCGGGGCGAGGACCCCGAGCAGGGCGCCCAGCCAGCACGCCCACCGAGGGCTCACGACTTCACGTCCCGTCCCGTGTCGGCCGAGTCATAGATCGCATCCATCACGCGGGCGAGCGTCACCTGTTCGGAGAGCGCCGGTGGCGGAACTTCTCCACGGATCGCCGACAAGAAGTGCGCCCACTGGGCACGCACGGAGAGGGCGAATGGTGTCTCCCGCGAGTGGGCGCCCGTCGAGGCTACATCCTTCGCGACGCCATGAAAGTCGCGCCAGATCGACAGCGGGTTGATGCGCGCCGATCCCTTGGCCGCGCGCACGGCGATGCCGAAGCGTTCCCCGGGCCCGACGAAGCGCCAGGAGGCATCGAGGTGAATCGCGGCCCCGCCCGCGAGCGCGATCATCGCCGTGCCGCTGGGCTCGACGCCTTTCTCCCGCCGCTCCGGGAGCACCGCGGAGACCCGCTCCACCGCGGGGAAGCCGGCGAGCCAGAGGGAGAGGTCCAGCAGGGAGAGGCCGAGGTCCAGCATCGCCCCGCCGCCGGCCTGGTCGCGCTTCTGACGCCAGCCGAGGGAGGCCCGACCGGAACGCGCCATGAACCACCACGCGCGAATCGATTCCAGATCCCCGAGTTCGCCGCTCTGCATGAAAGAGCGGATCTGCTGAATGTCCGGACGGTAGCGATGATTGGCGCCGACCATGACGATGCGGTCATGCTTCTGCGATGCCTTCACGATTTTTTGCGCGCCTGCGGCGGTCAAGGCGAGGGGGCGCTCCGCGAACACGTGCAACCCAGCGGCGAGCGCAGCGGTGATCTGCGACTCGTGGAGGTGGTTGGGCGTGCAGATGAGCAATGCGTCGAGCGCGTCGTAGTCAACCAGCTCCGCGATGTCGCCGTAGGCGTCGGGAATCTCGAACCGATCGGCCAGCGCCCGCGCCTTCACGAGGTCATTGTCGCAGATCCCGACGACGTCAACGCCCTTCACCCGCTTCAGGGCGGGCAGATGCCCAACTTGCGCGATCGCCCCGGCACCGACGATTCCCAGTCGCAACTTCTCACTCATCCGTCGCCCCCGCCTCGGTCAGTAGATCTGGCTCAATGTCGTCCCCGGAAAATAGCTCGTCAGGATCGTCAGGTAGTCCTGGCCCGCCCGGGCGCGGCCGATCGCCCCGTACTGGCACATCCCGACCGCGTGGCCGTATCCTTGGCCCTCGATGGTCACCCGCTCGATCCGGCCACCCCGGCGTGTCAGCTTCACCGTGAAATCGGTGCTCCGGAGCATCCCCCCGTCGGAGGGGGCCAGCACACGGCGAATCGCCTGTCCACGGACCGTTGTCCGCCCCCCGCGACCAGCAAGTTCGAGTGCGGCGATCCGCCCCGTTCCGGTCCGGTCCAGCACGCGCAGCTCCGTCAGATCGGCCGCGCGCGCGACCGGGAGGCCGTTTGCGACCAAGGTGCGGCGCAACACCGCCGTGAGCTGCCCCGCGCTCCACTGTTCCTGCCATCGATACCGCGGCGAGATGGCGCACCACGCCGTGCCGTTGCCATCGCGATCGCTGATGCTGCGAAGGTACGGGCGCGCCGCACCCGCGAACGCCGAGGGACCGTCCTCGGTGTCACCGCCGCAGGTGGAGGAGAAGAACGCATCGATCGGCTCCCCGTCCCAGGTCAGGATCTCGCCCCGTGTCGCCTCCACCGCACGGGCAGCCAACGGCTGCTCGAGCGCGAGCCCGGCATAGACCTGGCTGTTGACGTCGGCGACCATGTCGTAGCTGCGGGTACCGACGTTCCGCTGCTGCCGCATGGCATAGGTGCGCGAGGCCACCGCTTGCGCCTTGAGCGCCTCGAATTCCTCGAGCGGGCGATTTCCCATCTCGGCACCGACCACGCCGATGAGATACAGTTCCAGCGAGACCCGATTGATCACCCGGATGCCGGTGGTTCCCTGCTCCAGCTCGAGCACGCCGCGGTACTCGCGGGCCCCCACGCGGACCGTGCCGTCTCCGATGCCGGGGGCGATCACCAGCCGCCGCCGCGCCAGATCGGGAATCGCGCCGCGCAGCGCGACGCCCTGGCCCCGCCGCGAGAGGGTGACGATCCCTTGCGCCGGGAGCTCGGTCAGCAGCCCCTCGTCCGGGTCAATGACGCGGAATGGCCCGCCCCCGCCGATGGTGGCCGAGGAGGCATCGAGAATCAGGCCGATGCGAACGTCGGGGGCGGGAGCAGCGACGTCCGGCTCGGGGCCGAGCGTCGGTTCGTCGCGCGGCACGCAGGAGCCGATGCCGACCGCCAGAAGCAGCGTGCGGGCGAGGCGTGCCCGCCGCGCGCGCGTCACCCGCGAAAGTTGCCGAACTGGAGTTCGACCGCGAAGTCGGCACCGCGCAGGAAGGCGATCACTCCCTGCAACTCATCCTTCGAGGGCGAGGTGACGCGCAACTCATCGCCCTGGATGCTCGCCTGGACCTTCTTGAAGCCAGCATCCTTGATCGCGCGCTGGATCTTCTTGGCTTCCTCGGTCGGGATCCCCTGGGCCAGCGTCAGCACCCGGCGCACCGAACTCCCGGTGGCCGGAATCAGCTCGCCGAGATCGAGATTCTTCACCGGGACGCCGCGCTTGATGAGGCGGGCGCGCACCACGTCCACCAACGCGTCCATCTTGAACTCATCATCGGCGGCGAGGGCGATCGTGGCCTTCTCCCGATCAAGTTCGATGGTGCATGTGGTGCCCTTGAAGTCGTAGCGCTGGGCGATCTCCTTCACGGCCTGATTGACGGCGTTGTCCACTTCCTGAAGGTCCACGCCGGTGGAGACGTCGAATGAGGGGTTGGCTGCCATGGGGGGAGGGTAGAGGATCGGCGAGCACTTCGCAAGGCAATCGATCATCAATGATCGATCATCGATGATCGATGGCACTCACCCGAGGAAGGAGTCCAGCGCCTGCTCCTCCCCCGCTGCCCGCAGCCGCTGGAGCGCCTTCTCCTTGATCTGCCGCACCCGCTCCCGGGTGATCCCCAACATGGCACCAATTTCCTCCAGCGTCATCGGGTCTGGCGTATCGAGCCCGAAGTAGAGCCGGAGGATCTTTGCTTCCCGCTCCCGCAGGCTCTTGAAGACCGCCGCAATGCCTTCGGTGCGCGCGTGTTCCATCGTGGCGGCATCCGCGCCCCGTTCGGCGGCGTCCGGAAGAAAGTCGATCAGTCGATTGTCCTGGCCCGGTGTCATCGGGGCGTCCAGCGACAGATGGGTCTGCGAGATGGCCAGCGTCCGCTCCACCTCGCCGACATCAATGCCCATCCCCTCCGCGATCTCCCCAGCCGTCGGATCGCGACCCAACTCCTGCTGCAACGCAGCCGTCCGGCGGCCGATGCGGTGGAGCTCCCCGGCCCGATTGAGCGGCACCCGCACGATCCGGGACTGCTCCGCCAGCGCCTGCAGGATCGCCTGGCGAATCCACCAGACCGCGTACGAGATGAACTTGATCCCCTTGGTCTCGTCGAACTTGTGGGCAGCACGGATGAGCCCGAGGTTCCCCTCGTTGATCAGGTCCGCGAGCGAAACACCCTGGTTCTGATACTTCTTGGCGACCGAGACGACGAAGCGGAGATTGCTGCGGACCAGCGTGTCGAGGGCTTCCTGTTCCCCCTGTCGAATCCGTTGCGCGAGCGCCACTTCATCGGCCTGCGTGATCAGGGGATACCGGCTGATGTCACGCAGGTACAGGTCCAGCGAGCCCTCGTCGGACCCGCTGCCCCGATGCGCACTGCCGATCCGCAATGGCCGCATGAGACCCACCTCGGCACAGCTGGAACAGGGAAATCGAACTGGAAATGTTGGGAGTTGGGTGAAGCCTACCCGGACCAGG
>JBBRGR010000261.1:0-3919 GCA_038223815.1 Gemmatimonadales bacterium | reverse complement strand
ATGGTGCCGCCGCGGGAGGCCGAGCCGTCCCGGCGGAAGATGATGGTCGCGACCTCGGTGGGGTCGGAGGGACCCGGGACATCGGGGGAGGATCCCTTGTCGAGCCGGGCCGGCTCCTCGAGGACCACCGTTCGGACCCGTTCGCCGGTGCCGACGGCGCCGTTGTTGTCGGCGTCCTCATGGATCTGCAGGCTGCGAGTGTTCGCCACCAGTACGCGGACGTTCGCCTGCAGGGTCACCGCCAAGCGCTGGGCCTTGCTGATTTCGGTCAGCAGCTCCCGGGCGCTCGCATCGGTGCGATAGCGCTGCCAATCCAGTTTGGTGCCGGCGATCCCGGACAGGATACCGATCAGGACGACCACGATCAGCATTTCGATCAGTGTGATGCCGCCGGTTCCGGGCACGCCAAGGGCCCCGCCGGAGCGGGGTGGGCGTTTCACTGTGAACCTGCGATGAGCTGACACTTCTACTCCCCTTGGATGGAGCCAGTCGTGAGGAGCCGTTACCTTCCCGCTCGTTTGCCCGACATGATCCTCCACCCATGCTAGTTTCGGACCATGGCTGACCTTACTGTAATGGATAAACTGGTGTCCCTCGCCAAGCGGCGCGGCTTCGTCTTCCAGTCATCGGAGGTCTACGGGGGACTGGGGTCGGTCTGGGACTACGGCCCCCTTGGCGTCGAGCTCAAACGCAACGTGAAAGATCGCTGGTGGCGCTCCCTGGTTCACGCCCGGGACGACATCGAGGGGCTCGATGCCGCTATCCTGATGCACCCGAAGGTCTGGGAGGCATCGGGCCACGTCGCCGGCTTCACGGACCCGATGGTCGAGTGCCGCACCTGCAAAGGGCGTTTCCGGGCCGACAAGCTCGCCGACGCCCACTGTGCGCAGAAGCCGAGCAAGATCCCCGGCGACCATACGGCGTGCGACCTGACCGAGCCCCGGATGTTCAATCTGATGTTCAAGACGTTCATGGGGCCGGTCGAGGACACGGCGGCGGTCGTCTATCTCCGCCCGGAGACGGCCCAGGGAATCTACGTCAATTACCTCAACGTCCTGAACAGCTCCCGCCAGAAGATCCCCTTCGGGATCGCCCAGATCGGCAAGGCGTTCCGGAACGAGATCACCCCGGGGAATTTCATCTTCCGGACCCGCGAGTTCGAGCAGATGGAGATGCAGTTCTTTGTCCGCCCGGGCAGCGACATGGCGTGGTTTGAACAGTGGCGCGCGATCCGGATGCAGTGGCATCTTGACTTGGGGCTCACGCCGAGCAAGTTGCGCTGGCACGAGCACGGGCCGGGCGAACTGGCACACTATGCCAAGGCCGCCTACGACATCGAATATGAATTCTCCTTCGGGTGGCAGGAGATCGAGGGCGTCCACAATCGTGGTGACTTCGACCTCGGTCGGCATCAGGAATATTCCGGGAAGAAGCTCGAGTACTTCGAACAGGCGTCGGGCGAGCGCTATCTCCCGTACATCGTCGAGACCTCGGCGGGCGCGGATCGCGTCACCCTCACGGTGATGGCCGATGCGTATCGCGAAGAAGCGGTCGAGGGGGAGGTCCGCGTGGTGCTGGGCTTCCATCCCGCGATCGCACCGGTCAAGGCGGCAGTGCTTCCGCTGACCAAGAAGGACGGGCTCCCCGAGCTCGCCGATCAGCTCTACCACGATGTGAAACGACGCTTCCCGGCATTCTATGACGACGGCGGCGCAATCGGGCGCCGCTATCGGCGGCAGGATGAGGTGGGCACGCCGTGGTGCTTCACCGTGGACCATGACACGCTGGTGGATCGCACGGTGACGGTGCGGCACCGCGACTCGATGCAGCAGGAGCGAATCGGCCTCGATCAGGTGGTTGCCTGGGTCGCGGCCCGACTGGAGAGCTGACCATGCCAAAGCACGCATCCCACCGGGCAATCGGGACGCACGCGCTGCGCCCCGAGAGCCTGATGATGGGCTACGGGTACGACCCCGCCCTGTCCGAAGGCTCGATCAAGTGCCCGATCTTCCAGACGTCGACCTTTGTCTTCGAGAGCGCCGAAGCGGGCAAGGCGTTTTTTGAAGTTGCCTATGGCTTGCGTGAGGCCAACCCCGGCGAGGTGCCTGGGTTGATCTATTCCCGGATCAACAATCCCGATCTCGAGATTCTCGAGGATCGACTCTGCCTCTGGGATGACGCCGAGAGTTGCGCGGTCTTCAGCAGCGGCATGGCCGCCACCACGACAGCGCTGATGGCCTACCTTCGCCCCGGCGACGTGGTCCTGTACAGCGCGCCGATCTACGGCGGCTCCGATCACTTTCTGCATCATGTGCTGCCAACCTGGGGGGTGACCGCCCTCGCGATCCCCGCGGGTGAGCGTCCCCAGGCGCATGAGGACGCGGTGCGCGCCCAGCTCGACGGCCGCCCCCTCGGCGCCGTGCTGCTCGAGACGCCCGCCAACCCGACCAACGGGCTGGTGGATATCGCCGCGATGGTCGCGATGACCCGCCGCCTCGAGACGGCGGGCCGGCACGCGCCGGTCATGGTCGACAACACCTTCCTCGGACCGCTCTGGCAGCAACCGCTCGCCCACGGTGCTGATGTGGTGCTCTACTCGGCCACGAAGTTCATCGGCGGTCACAGCGATGTCATCGCAGGCGCCGCACTCGGCAGCAGGGCCGCTCTGGCCCCGATTCGTGGCCTCCGGACCTTCCTCGGCTCGATGCTCTCGCCGATGGACGGCTGGCTGCTGCTGCGCTCGCTCGAGACGCTCAAGATGCGGATGACCGCGGCGATGAAGAACGCCCGGCATGTGGCCCGCTTTCTCAAGTCCCACCCCAAGGTCGCGTCGTTGCACTATCTCGGCGAGCTGAGCGCCGACCATCCGATGCGCGAGGTCTACGAGCGCCAGTGCTCGGGCCCCGGATCGTTGATTGCCTTCGAGGTGTTCGGGGGGGAAGCCGCCGCGTTCCGGGTCCTCAACGCGATGCAGCTCGCCAAGCTCGCGGTCTCGCTGGGAGGCACCGAGTCGCTGGTGGAACATCCGGCCTCGATGACGCACGCGGATGTCGCGAAGGCCGACCAGGCGCGCTATGGCATCACCCCGGGGCTGATTCGGTTGTCAGTCGGCGTGGAGCACTACGAGGACCTGATCGCGGATCTGACGCAGGCGCTTGCGCAGGCCTGAGCGGCGATGATCCTCGCCGACTTCGAGCAGATGATCCAGCGGATGAGCACTGAGGTGCCGACCGAGTACTTCGACGGGGTTACCGAGGTGGTGGTCTCCCCGCGAGCGGTGCCCCACCCGACGCGCGCCGAGATCTACACCCTCGGCGAGTGCATCCCCTTGCCGCTCGAACAGGAAGGGGCGGACGCGGTGCAGAGTCGCGTGGTGCTCTACCACGGATCCTTCCGCGCGCTCGCGGAGCTCGATCCCGACTTTGATTGGAAGCGCGAAGGCTGGGACACGCTGACCCATGAGCTGCGCCACCATGTCGAGTGGCGCGCCCGGGCCGATGACCTGGAAGCGCTCGATCGGGCAGCGGAGCACAATTACGCTCGACAGGACGGCGAGCCGTTCGACCCACTCTTCTTCCTTGATGGCGACTCCCCGGTGGCCGACGTCTACCAGGTGGAGGACGACTGGTTTCTCGACAGGGTGGTGCGGCAGGTCCCGTCGGCAGTGCGGTTCACTTGGCATGGGCAGCGGTATGTCGCCGCCGTCCCGCCCCGCACGACGCTTCCGGCATATCTTTTGGTCGATGGCGTGGACGAGCCGCCGCCCGGGGATCTGATCCTCGTGCTGCGACGCCGTCCCAGGATCCTTGATCTGTTCCGGTCCGCCGTGCTGCTGCAGGGCAGCGTGCAGGCCGTCTCCGATCCCAGTGGGGAGGTGGCAGGATGATGTTCACGGTGACGACATCGCTCGACGCACCCG
>JBBRGR010000260.1:0-3941 GCA_038223815.1 Gemmatimonadales bacterium | reverse complement strand
CCCCATGTAACCCTTGACGGCGTTGACGAGGTTCGGGATCAGGTCGTGGCGGCGCTTAAGCTGCACGCTGATCTGGTTCCACGCCTCGTCGACCATGTTCCGCAACCGGACCAGGCCGTTGTACGTGAAGACGAGGAAGAGGACGATGACCGCGACCGCGATCAGCAGAATGATGGCCCAGAGGGGCATCGGTGGGATCTCCTAGGCTCGGGCGTTGACGGGCAGCATCGTAGCAGCCAGGGGCTCGGCCACGGAGCCGTGCCAGGTCCCTCCGGCAGCGCTATCGGTCGGTGGTGAGGCCCCGCACGGTCACCGGCTCGATTAATTCGAGCCTGACCTCGGTTGAGCCGCCGGCCGGATCGAGCGTGATCGACGCGCGGCGGTCGGCCAGTTCCACCGAGTAGGTCCGCTCGCCATCAACAGCCGACTCCCCCGTTACCGTCCAGCCCTCCTGCTCGAACACGGAGCCATAGAATTCGCCGACCTCGGCGACTGGTCGGGCGGCCACGTACTCGACCTCCGTCACCATGAGCCCCTCAACGAGCGACTTGTTGTACGCGGTCAGCGGTGAATCGGGGAATGCCGGCAGTCCGGGAACGTGGGTGCTGGCGATAGCCTCGCCGTCGGCAGCGGGTGAAAGCAGCGGCGCTGGAGGCTCAGTCCCGGCGACACCGGGCGATGCGAGGGCAGAGGCAACGCTGGCCACGCCGATCAACGCGAGAACCCACACTCCCACGCTGAAGGCGGCTATAACGCTGAGGACCCCGAGTCTCACTCGAGGATTCTACCGCGCATGGCGGTACCGTGGGGTGTGGTGCGGTGCATTTTGGTGCGGCGAAGGTGCCAGGGCGGGCTGGTGGGCGGTGAGGGGCTCGAACCCCCGACCTCCTCGGTGTAAGCGAGGCGCTCTGACCAGCTGAGCTAACCGCCCGGCGCGAGGGTAGCACGGGCCTCCCGCTGGAGCCCGAATTCGTCACCTGCTGCCGTTCGCAACCACCGGTGCGGGGCATTCCGGTGGGGTCTTGTGTCCCACGCACGGTCCGCGTAGGATGACGGCCATGCGACCGGTTCGCGTGTGGAGTCCGAGGTGCACACGCCGGCCTGGTTCGTGACCCGCAGCCGTCGCGGGTAGTGTCGCCTCGGCCTCGGGCGCAGGTTCAGTCTCGACGCGGGGGGTAACCGCCCAGAATGCTGCCCGGCCAGCATCGCCGCTTGGACCCCATCGGTCCGCGCACGCCGCGGGCGGTCTCCTGATGCGCTCCATCATCGGATCAAGCGTCCGCTTCCGGATGCTGCTCGGCCCGCTTGCCGCGGCACTCATCTTCCTTGGCGTCACGCAGCTCCCCAACATGCCGGTCGACACGCTGCCGGAGTTCAGCTCCCCGGTAGTCGAGATCCAGACCGAGGCCCTCGGGCTCTCGGCAACCGAGGTGGAGCAATTCATCACGGTCCCGCTCGAAGCGAACCTGCTGAGCGGGGTCGCCTGGCTCGACGTCATCCAGTCCGAGTCCGTGCCGGGCCTCTCCTCGATCACCCTCGTATTCGAGCCGGGCACCGATCTGCTCGAGGCTCGGCAGCTTGTGCAGGAGCGCCTCATCCAGGCCCACGCCCTGCCGCGCGTCTCGAAGCCGCCGACCATGCTCCAGACACTCTCATCGACCAGCCGGATCCTGATGGTCAGCCTCTCCTCCGACGACCTGTCGCTCATCGACATGTCGGTCCTCGCCCGCTGGACCGTGCGGCCGCGTCTCATGGGCGTGGCGGGCGTCGCAAACGTGGCGATCTGGGGACAGCGCGAACGGCAGCTCCAGGTGCAGGTCGACCCCGAACAGCTCCGCGCCGACGGGGTGACCCTGGAGCAGGTCATCAGCACCAGCGGCAATGCCCTGTGGGTTTCGCCGTTGAGCTTCCTGAACGCGTCCACGCCCGGCACCGGTGGCTTCATCGACACGCCGAACCAGCGCATCGGCATCCGCCATGTCCTGCCGATCACGACCCCGGAAGACCTGGCGCGGGTGCCGGTCGAGGGGTCGGACCTGCAGCTCGGCGACGTCGCGAACGTCGTGGAAGACCATCAGCCGCTCATCGGCGACGCGATCATCAACGACGGCGAGGGCCTGATGCTCGTCGTGGAGAAATTCCCCGATGCCAACACGCTCTCCGTCACAAGCGGCGTGGAGGAGGCTCTCGAGGCGCTCGCCCCCGGGCTCGAGGGCGTCGAGATCGACGCCACCGTCTTCCGACCGGCGAGCTCGATCGAGGCCGCGATCGGTAACCTGTCGGTGGCGCTGGTCATGGGCCTGGTGCTCGTGGCGGCGGTGCTGCTTGCTTTCATGGTCGACCTGCGGAGCGCGCTGATCAGCCTGGTCACGATTCCGGTGTCCGTGACCGCGGCCGCGCTCGTTCTCTACCTCCGGGGCACCACCGTCAATGCGATGGTGATCGCCGGGCTCGTCCTCGGGCTGGCCGTCATCGTCGACGAAGCGGTCGTGGATGGGCAGCAGATCACGGCGCGCCTGCGAGATGAGCGGCTGGCCGGAAACCGGAGGCCGATTGTGCAGGTCGTCATCGCCGCGGTGTCGGAAATGCGTGGCCCGGCCGTCTACGCCACCCTCATCATCCTTCTCGCGCTGGCGCCGGTCGTCTTCGTCGAGGGCCTGTACGGCGCCTTCCTGCCGTCGGTGCTCACCAGCTTTGGGCTGGCAATTGTCGCGGCCATGCTGGTGGCACTCACCCTCACGCCGGCGCTCGCCGTTACGCTGTACTCCCGCGGCCGTGTGGAACGCCGCGAGCTTCCATTGGCCTGCATGCTGAAGCGCGCGTATCAATCGGCGCTCGTCCGGGGCGTGATGCGGCCACGATCGACCTATCTGGCCGCGGGGATCATCGCCGTCCTTGGCTTCGCGCTCCTCCCCGTGATGCGGCAGTCGCCGATCCCGACCTTCCGTCAGCTGGACCTGCTCATCCACTGGGACGGAACGCCAGGCACTTCACGGCCGGAGATGACCCGGATCGTCTCCCAGGTCGGCCGCGAGCTGCGGTCGGTCGAAGGGGTGCGGAACGTCGGCGGCCATGTCGGGCGTGCGGTCCTTTCCGATCAGGTGGTGGGGATCAGCTCGGGCGAGCTGTGGATCAGCCTCCAGCCGGATGCGAACTACGACGCCACGATCGCGAGCATCGAGGAGGTCGTCGACGGGTATCCGGGCATCGAGCGAGAGCTCATCACCTACCCCGGGGAGCGCGTGCGCGTGATCCTGCCCGAGGATGAGGACGAGGTCGCCGTACGAATCTACGGGCACGACCCTGAGGTGGTTCTGCCGAAGGCACAGGAGGTGAGCACCGCGCTCGCCGCGGTCGACGGACTCTTCAACCCTCGCATCGAGCGTTCCGAGGAGGAGCCGACGGCGGAGATCGAGGTCGACCTTGCCGAAGCCCAGCGCTACGGGCTCACCCCCGGCGACGTGCGACGAGCCGCCGCCACGCTTCTCTCGGGCCTCGAGGTCGGGAACCTGTTCGAGGACCAGAAGGTCTTCGAAGTCGTCGTCGTCGGTGTGCCGGAGATGCGGCACAGCGTCGACAACATTGCGACCCTCCTCATCGACACCCCCGCCGGCGACCAGGTGGCGCTGGGGGACGTCGCGTCGGTCCGGATCACAGCGGCGCCGACCAGCATCCAGCGGGAAGGCGTCTCTCGCTACGTCGACGTGGTCGCCACGGCCGGCGGCCGGGATCTGGACGCCATCGTCACCGACGTGGAAGCTGGCCTCGCCATGATCTCCTTCCCGATGGAGTACCACCCCGAGGTGATCGGCGCCCACGAGCCCGGCGGCCGGGGCAATCAGGGCTTCCTCGGCGCCGTGGCGGCCGCCGCCATCGGCATCCTCCTGCTGCTGCAGGCGGCGTTCGGGAGTTGGCGGCTCGCGGCGACCACGTTGCTGGTC
>JBBRGR010000259.1:0-3942 GCA_038223815.1 Gemmatimonadales bacterium | reverse complement strand
AGCGCCCTGCGCCTGGGCCAGGAACGCGTGTGGCACTCCCCGTGGGATGACCGCAACCCCGCCAGCGCGCACCTCGTGCTCGACGCCGTCGATGTGGAGCAGTATCGACCCGTCGAGGAGGTAGAACGTCTCGTCGGCGGTGGGATGGGTGTGCATCGGGGTGCGCTTGCCCGGGTCGACGGTGTCTTGGAACAGCAGGAATCCATCGCCCACCTCGCTCTCGCGCACCAGCCAGCTGTGCAGGCCGCCTCCGTAGAACCACCGGCGCTCAGCTTCCTCGGCGTTGCGGACGAGGGGGGTTGTGGTCGTCGGCATGGGGCCTCCCGAGTACGTGGGACATAAGTCCCATAAAGAAACTACGATACCGTGAGGACGATGTCAACGGCGTACGAGCAGACCGGACGAGCCCATCAGAAGCAACGCACCCGGATGGCGCTCGTGGCTGCCGCTCGGGATCTCGTGGCGCTTGGGGGCCGGCCACCCACGGTCGGCGAGGCGGCGGAGGCGGCGTCGGTGTCGCGTACGACGGCCTACCGGTACTTCCCGACCCAGAGGTCGCTGTTGCTCGCTGCCCACCCCGAGGTGGTCGCGACCTCGATGCTTCCCGCAGATGTGGGCGACGATCCGGAAGAGCGTGTGGCGGCCGCGGTCCGGGGGTTCATGGCGATGGTGGTGGACTCCGAGCCACAGCAACGGACGATGCTCCGGCTCTCACTCGAGGCCGGCACGGACTCACGCCAGCTCCCATTGCGCCAAGGACGGGCGATCGGCTGGTTCATCGAGGCACTCGAACCGTTATCGGACCACCTCGGCGCTGACGGCGTACGCCGTCTGGCGATCGCGGTCCGCGCCGTCAGTGGGATCGAGTCGCTGGTGTGGCTCACTGACATCGCCGGCCTGACCCGCGAGCAAGCCGTCGAGCTGACGGTCTGGTCCGCCGTTGCGCTAGTTCGTCGCGCTACCCAGGAGGCCTAGCGCCAACGCGGCGGTGTCGGGCATGTGCACTCGACCGTCTGGCCGGACCTTGGGGCCGGTCACGGACCGCTGTGCCTATGCGGACTGTGGGTCCTGCGAAGGTGGCTGAGTCTGTGCCGCGTCCGGATCCGAGTGGGGATGTGTCGCGACACCCGGGCGATAATCACAGCCGAGATTCCAGGGCCCCTGCCCCTGCGCCGGTGGTGACGGCGGAGGCGGAGGCTGGCCAAAGCTGATGCCTTTGGCGACAAGGCGCCGCGCGAGATATATCCCGAGCCCGCCGAGGCATGAGGCCCTTTCAGGCACCTGGCTGTCGGCGATCCTGTCCGCCGGGCGAGTCGAGGTCACGTGCCGTCGTTGCGCGGTGTGACCCGTTTAGCTGGTCGTGTTGTGGCGGTCCTTGCGCACCAGGGTGAGCGAGACTGCCCCGATCCACAGGAACGTGGGCTGGAAGGCCGCGATGAACAGGGGGATGTGCGTGATGAGGGCCGGACGCAGGATCGTGAGGAGGCCGGCGATCAGTCCGAGCCAGCTGATCCATCGGGGCAGTCCGCCGGCGCGTAGCGCGAGGGAGCTGACGGTGAGGACGACGACTCCCAGGGCCACATGCCCTTGGGCCAGCGCGGACGACCACAGCCCCTGCAGCAGCAGTACGGAGTTGACGTCCAGGTGGTAGTCCGGTGTGGAGCGAAGGACGACGGCGATCCCCGTGGAGAGCGTTTCCGACAGCAGCCCACCGGCGAGGAAGAGGGCTGAGCCGATGGAGACCACGCCGCGGGCCCAGTCGGAGAGGTTGGATCGGTGGGGGAGGTGTCGGAGGCCTGCCAGGAAGCCGATCGCGAACACGAAGATGAGGTTGGATGCAGCGAAGAACACGACCATCTGGTCGATGTTCGCGTCATCGGAGAGGTATGCGCCGAGCCGCGGCCCTGCGCCGGGGTCCCAGTAGCTCGGCACTCTTTGCATCGCTTGCGAGAGGGGGCCGTTCACGAGGATCGCTGCGACCATGCCGAGGCCGCACCACCCCGTCAGTCGTCTCGGGGTGCCAGTGAGGAGTTGGGGATGCCGGGACGCGGTTGCGGGGGCAGGGAGGGGGTTCTGGGTGCGGGGCACGGTCGTCACGAGTCACGCTCTCTTTGTAGTCCTACTCTAATGAGAGTAGTTGTACTCTAATCTCTTGACCGTGACTAGAGTCAGAGAGTGACATCCGGACCCCCTCGACCAACGCACCGGCAACGCCAGGCGCAGGAGACGAAGGACCGAGTCGTCGCTACGGCGCGAGCCCTGATGGCGCGCCATGGATGGGATGCGACCACGATCGATGCCATCGCGGCCGAGGCGGGTGTCGCACCTCAGACGATCTACGCCGCCTTCGGCAACAAGCGGGCACTGCTCGAGGGCATGCGCGCAGCGATGCTGCGAGACTCGGAGATCCCTGACCTGATGGCCAGTGCGGCGGCCGAGGCAGATCCCTCGCGCCGCCTCCATCTGTGGGCGCGGCTGCTCCGTCAGCAGATGGTCAGCAGCTACGACGTCATCTCCATCCATCGTCAGGCCGCCATGTCGGACCCCTCGGTGGCCGCGGAGTACCGCAAGGTGCTCGACAACAGGGCCCGGGCCTTGGCCGACTTCATCCATCACCTACACGCCGACCTCGCCCCGGGCGTCGACGAGACCACGGCGACCGACCTCCTGTGGTGCTTCTCGAACGAGGAGATCTACCGCGAGCTCGTCCAGGAACGTGGCTGGTCGCCGGACCGGTACGAAGCATGGCTGGGCACCACTTTGGTCACGCAACTGATCGGTACCCCCGAAGAACCGCAGAAGCAACGAGCGGACGATTGATGGTCGACGCGCGGCGATGAGACGCACCGACGGCGTCTGTCGAGGGAGACGTCAGACGGATGGGCTGCAGTGCCGCGGTCGCGGTCAAATGAGCGCCCCTCAGATCGCCGGGGCGGACATTCTCAAACGCCTCACCGACCGCGGAGTCGTGCGGTGAAATGAAGGGGACACGGCCACAGCAGCAGCGCCCCATCACTAAAGGAAACCCGAGCAGCATGCACCTCAAGACCACCTCCATCGTCAACGCCGACATGGCGCTGGCTGCCACCCTCTTCGCGCTGTGAGCGCCCGCCAGCGTCTCCTGAGCGCAGTGCTGGGTGTGGTCGTCCTCGGCGGAGTGGGGGCCATGCAAGCCACGGACGCCAGCGCCAGCGGGCACTCCACCACGATCACCTGGTCCACCGCCAAGGTCATCCGGTGGAGCGACGGAGACACCGTCGTCACCACCCACGGCAAGGTCCGGCTGATCGGGGTCGACACCCCCGAGGTCGGGCGCATCGGCGCCGCCACCGCCACGGCGTACGCCAAGCGGCTGGCTCCGGTCGGCTCCTACGTGCATTTGGGCAACCCGGTCAGCGTGCGGGGCCAGGACAGGTACGGGCGCTACCTGCGCTACGTCACCAGCAGCGGCGTGGACATCGGCCGCTACCAGATCCAGCACGGTGCCAAGGCCCGCTACGACTCACGCACCGGCTACGACTGGCATCCCCGCCAGAGCGCGTACATCGGTTCGGACGCAGCCCACCCGCACTACCGCATCGGGAGCGCCACCACGAGCAGCGGGGTCAAAACCGGGTCCAGAACGACTTGCCCGAGCGGTTACCCGGTCAAGGGCAACGACAGCTCGATGATCTACCACGTCCCCGGCCAGCAGTTCTACAAGATCACCAACGCCCGCCACTGTTTCTCCAGCACTGCCAAGGCGCGAGCCGCCGGGTACCGCGCGTCCCAGCGCTGACCTGACCAACGCCCGCCGACGGCCCCCTGACTAGAACGGGGACCGTCTCCAATTCGCGACGTAGTGACGCAAGGTGATGCACGAGCTCGACGTGCGCAGTGTGCCGCAGCGGGTCAGGTCGATTTCGGCCGTGTTGATCGTTGCTCCAACGAGGTGAGCACGTC
>JBBRGR010000258.1:0-3953 GCA_038223815.1 Gemmatimonadales bacterium | reverse complement strand
TGATCCCTTGCTCGGGATCCTGGCCGGCTCGACGACGATGACGGGAGGCCACGGCACCGGAGCCGCCTTCGGCAAGTTGATGGAAGAGCAGTACCAGCTGGCGGGGGCCGTGCCGCTCGCCATGGCAGCAGCGACGTTCGGCCTGGTGGCGGGGGGCCTGATCGGCGGACCGGTCGGGACCCGACTGATGACGCGCTTCGGTCTGCGCGGTCCCGGTGCGACCGCCGATGCCACACTCGCGAAGGCCGCCGCAGCCGCCCCGCTCGACGCCGAGATCGACACCGAGCCGGCGGGCGAGGCGCCCACGGCGCTGAGCATCCTCCGGATGCTGACGGTCGTGCTCGTCTGCATGGCATCGGGGGGACTGCTGTCGACGTGGCTCGGGCAGTTCGTCACCCTGCCGAGCTATATCGGGGCGATGCTGGTCGCCGCGATCCTCCGGAACGTGAGCGAGGGCACCAAGACGCTCACCCTCGACATGCGCACCGTGGACGACCTCGGGACGATCGCGCTCTCCCTCTTCCTGACCATGGCGTTGATGTCGCTCAAATTGTGGGAGTTGCTGGCACTCGCGGTGCCGTTGATGATCATTCTGACGGTGCAGGTGACGATGATGGCGGCGGTGGCCTACTTCATCACCTTCCGCGTGATGGGGCGCGACTACGACGCGGCCGTCATGGCCGGCGGGCACTGCGGCTTCGGCCTCGGCGCGACGCCGAATGCGGTCGCCAACATGCGATCCCTGGTCGAGCGCTACGGGGCAGCACCCCGCGCGTTTCTGGTGTTGCCGATGGTGGGGGCGTTCTTCATCGATTTCAGCAATGCGATGATCATCACGTTTTATATCAATTTGGTGCGGTGAGCGGGGGACGCTTGGTGAGGGGTGAGGGGTGGTGTTTCAGCCGCGGGCGTCAGCCCGCGGAGCGTGAGATGTGAGACGTTCCCCTCCGCGGCCTGACGGCCGCGGCTGCTGGGGCGCCTGTTCGCTGTTCGCCGAAAAAACACCACCCCCGACACCGAAGCGCCGAGGGTGGCAAAATCCATGGGCTTGGGAGGAGTTGAACCTCCGACCTCACGCTTATCAGGCGTGCGCTCTAACCACCTGAGCTACAAGCCCCAGAGAGCCATCAAGATTAGTCCCCCGAAAGGCGTGGGTCAACCAGTTCCCGGACCAGCTCGGTGGTTCGGCGGAAGTCGATCTTGCCGCTTCCCATGGTCGGGAGCTCGGGGATCACCACGAAGTCCCGTGGGACCGCGATATTGGGCAATTGGCCGGCCAGCTGGCCCCGGAGTGGCGCCTCCTCGACCCGCTCCGTGACTGCCACGACGATCCGCGCCCCCCGCACCCCATCCGGCACCTCGACGACGCAGCAGCGCACCCCCTCGGGGAGGAACTGCTCGAGCACGTTTTCCACCCGGATCAGCGAGACCATCTCGCCGCCGATCTTCACGAAGCGCTTCAGGCGTCCGACGTGCCACAGATAACCATCGGCATCCTGGTACCCCATGTCGCCGGTGTCATACCAGCCGCCGCGGATCGCCAAGGTGGTCGCTTCGAAGTCGTCGTAGTACCCCCCCATCACACTCTCGCCCTGCACCAGAATCCGACCGATCTCCCCAACCGCGCAGGGTGCCCCCGTCTCATAGTGCTCGAGCCGGACGCGGACATTCGGCAAGGGCCGCCCGACACTCCCGGGGCGATTCGCGCCGGGGCTGTTGAAGGAGATCACCGGGCTCGTCTCCGTGCAGCCGTACCCCTCGAGGAGCGCCAGCCCGTGCTTCGCGAGGAACTCCTCGCGCAGCGTATCGGGCGTCTTGTCGGCGCCGGTGAGCATGATGCGGCAGGTCGCGAAATCGCCCGGCTCGGACTTCCGCAGATAGCCCCACATGAAGATCGGCGTCCCGACCGCGAAGGTGATCCGCTCCTCGCGAATGATGTCGCAGATCGTCTTGAACTCGAGCGGGTTGGGATAGGTGACGATCGTCATCCCGTGGTGGAGCGGCAGCCAGAGATTGGTGGTGAGGCCGAAGACGTGGAAGAGCGGAAGGTTGGCCAGGAAGATTTCGGTGGGGCGGAGCTCGAGGACCTCGGAGATCCCGGCAATATTCGCCCCGATGTTCCGGTGGGTGAGCGGCACCGCCTTGGGGTCCCGCTCGCTCCCGCTGGTGAAGAGCACCACCGCCGCGTCATCGGGGGCGCCCTGGTGGACCGTCTTCAGGAGGAGCGCGGTTGGCAGCTTGGCACGGAGTGCCGACCGCGCCTTGGCGAACGGCGTCACCGAGGCGAGCATGTCCTCAAGGAAGAGCATCCCCGGCACCACGGGACAGTTGATCCTGGTCAGCAACGCCTTCGAGGTGATGATCGTCCGGAAGGCGCAGCGCTGCTGGGCAAACGCACAGTTCTGCGCGGCACCGGTGGAATAGTTGATCATCACCGGCGTCCGGCCGGCGAGCAAAGTGCCGAGGATGCTCAGGACGCACCCTGCCGTGGAGGGAAGCATGATGCCGATGAACCCGGCGTCCCCCGCCTCCAGTTGGTCGGCGAGCAGCAGGGCGCCGATCAGTGCCCGTGCATAGGTCAGCCGCGTGCCGGTCCCGCGGTCGATCAGGGCCACCTTGCCCGGGAACGCCTTGGCAGTGCGCACGAAGTGCTGATGCAGGAGCATGGCCCATCCGGGACGTTGACCGCTGGTGTCGGGGGAGCGTGGAGTGTAACGCGTTCCGCCCGTTTCGGGAGAGGTCGGACAGGTAATGCTCGGGCGGGTCCGACCGATAACACCCCTGTCACCCATGGACGGGAGCGCGTCGGGCGTGTTTGCAATTCTTGGCATCATCGTGGTTCTCGCATCGGTCCTCGGCGGTTACGCCATGGCCGGCGGTCCCTTCGGCGTCCTCCTGGCCTGGTCCGAGTGGGTCGTGATCGTCGGCACCGGGATCGGGACCGTCCTGATCTCGACGCCCGGGCCGGTCCTCAAGAGCCTCACGCACAAGCTGCCCCAGGTCTTCAAGCCGTCCGGCTCGACGCCGGAACGCTACCTCGACGTCCTCAAGCTCCTCTACGAACTCTTCCAGCTGGCGCGACGGGACGGGTTGATCGCCATCGAGTCCCACGTGGAGCGGCCCGAGGAGAGCAGCGTCTTCGCCAAGTACCCCAGCGTTGCCTCGGACCATCACGCCGTCGAGTTTCTCTGCGACGCACTGCGCACGGTGCTGGCCGGATCGGTCCCCGCCTATGATCTTGAAGCGATGCTCGAGTCGGAGATCGAGACCCACCACGAGGAGGAGGCGAAACCGGTGCAAGCGTTGCAGCGTGTCTCCGACTCCCTGCCCGGCATCGGCATCGTCGCCGCCGTGCTCGGCATCGTGGTCACCATGCAGAGCATCGCCGGCCCGGTCGAGGAAATCGGCCACCACGTCGCGGCGGCGCTGGTCGGCACCTTCCTCGGGATTCTGCTTTCCTACGGCTTCGTGTCGCCGATCGCGACCGCCGTCGAGAACCGGAACGGGGACGAGCACCGGCTCCTGCTGGTGCTGAAGGCCGGAATCGTTGCCTTCGCGAAAAACCTCCCGCCCATCATCGCCGCCGAGTTCGGGCGCAAGGCGATCAACGCCGACGTGCGGCCCACGTTCGCCGAGATGGAAGCGGCCTGCAAGTCCACGCGCCAGGAGAAGGGGACGTGAAGAGCGATCGCGAGACGATCATCCGGATCGTCCGCAAGGTCAACAAGCATGGTGGCCATCATGGCGGCGCCTGGAAGGTCGCCTATGCCGATTTCGTGACCGCGATGATGGCCTTCTTCTTGCTCATGTGGCTGCTGAACGCGACTACGCAGGAGCAGAAGCGCGGCCTGGCCGACTACTTCAGCCCCACCAGCCATCTTGCGACCGCGCCCTCCGGCTCCGGCGCCCCCTTCGGCGGCCGCACCCCCAATGCCGACGGGCTCCAGGAATCC